>NZ_QULH01000010.1:0-103013 GCF_003481635.1 Clostridium sp. OM05-6BH
ACATAATAAGCAATATGTGACAACATGATAATTTTTGATGTGCGAAGTTTGAGTAACTATATTGTAGTAGGAAAGGATGTTAGATGATTATGAAATTAGATGAAGAATATTTCCGACAAGAACAGCAAAAAATCCGATCCTTTATCGGGACCGGATTATTTACACTTTCTGTTATTCTGATCGCAAGTCTGGCAATCGTGTACAGCCAGAAAAAACTGCCTGCAGATAAATCTGTCATGTCAAACAGTTTGATACATAACAAGGAACTGCCGATTTATTGCGTTGATACCAAAAAACCGGTTGTCGCATTGTCATTTGACGCTGCGTGGGGAGCGTATCGCTCATTGAACACTGTCTTTGTGCCGCCCCACTTCTTCCACATGCTGACTAAAAAGCATCGTCATTTCTATATTAATTGTTCACTTTATGATGCACTTCCGTCGTACTTGCCGTCAGCGGCAGGAATGTATAACCATGCTTTTTACCATATTTGATGATCTTATCTAATGCTCCAAGCATCTTATCATTCTTATAAAAATCATGCATTAACACAACATTTCCCCGACCTTTTATCAGTCCTGTAGTCACGTTGCGATACACATCATTTGCATTTTTAGCCGTGTCCGAGTCGCAGGAAGCAACATTCCAATCAAAATAATGATAACCCCAGCTGGAAATATCTTTGGTGATTCTCGTCATAATTCCCGGATTATATCGGCTGACCGTATTAGAACTTCCTCCCGGAAAACGGCTTAACGTACACCAAACACCGTATTTCTTAAAGAAAAGATTGCGAAGCTTATCCAAATTTTGCTTGTACACTTTCTTGGACTTGTAAACGATGTTATATTTATGCTGATAACCATGCATAGCAAGGGTATGTCCCTCATCGATCACGCGTTTCGTCAGATCAAAATCTTTTTTCGCCGGTTTCAACTCAAAAAAGGTTGCCTTGACATTATTTTCCTTTAGAATGTCTAAAACCTTCGGTGTCGTATAACGATTTGGTCCGTCATCAAAGGTCAGATACACAATATTTTTAATCTTTTTGTTGACTGTCAGATCACAACGATATGTGTGCTCTGCGCCCTTTCCATAGATCGTTGTCGTGCCAACCTTTTTACCGGTAACAACACCATCTGCATCAACGGTGGCGATCGTTTCATCTGCGCTTGTCCAGCTGACACCACTTTCTTTATTACTAAAAAGGATCGGTAACTTCTCACCTTTCATCATCGCAAATGTCGGATACACCATGCCGCGCTTTTTGATCTTTAATGCACTGCTGCTCTTTTTGCCATCCTTAGTCACAGTAAGCGTCGTTTTTCCTGCTTTGCAAGCGTGGACAATCCCCTCCGGTGACACAGAGGCTACTGAGGTATCTGCGATCACATATTCCGCTTTTTCTTTTTCCTCCAGTTCATACTGCTCTCCCAAAAACAGCGTATATGTCTTCTGCTTATCTGCGTCTGTGTTGTTTTTCACAGCTTTTTCCTTTTGAACGGCAGAATTGTTCGCCTTTTTGTCGCTCTTACAAGCTGTCATGCTGACGCAAAGCGAGCTCGCAAGCACCACCATCAACCCCATTTTTACCCATTTTTTCATCATTCTCAAACCTCCTATGTATTGATATCTCTTGGCTCTTTGATGTGTTCTATCACACACGCAGCCATTATGCTTTTCATTCGCATCTGTTCTAGCATACACCATATTTCGAATAAAATCCATGAAATTAATGTAATTATTTACATATATCTATGTATTTGCTGCAGCCGCCTGTCATATAGTAATACTAATCACCAACAAGCTCCTAAAGAGCTTTCGGAAATGAGGATCCTTATGAGAAAGAACCGTTGGGCGTTTTACATAAGACTGAGCCGCGAGGACGGTGACCGCGCAGAAAGTTTAAGTGTCGTGCACCAAAAATTGAAGCTTTCCGAGTATGCTAAGACGCACCCGGAACTGACACCGTATAGCTGGTATATTGACGACGGTTACACTGGGACCAACTACGACCGCCCGGCATTTCTGCGTCTGCTGCAAGACATTGAAGCCGGTCATATATGCGGTGTTTTGGTGAAAGATCTGTCGCGATTGGGAAGAAATAATGTTAAAACAAGTCATTATGTCCATGAATATTTTCCGGGGCATAAAGTGCGTTTTATTGCTATCGATGATGCTGTAGATAAAGATTTTTTTGACATTGATACGAGTAAAGATATGATGATCGATCTCAAAAATATGTTTAATGGATTTTATCCACGGGACATCAGCGCAAAGGTACGCTCGACATTTCGCGCTAAGCAGTGCGCCGGACAATTTATTGGTGCGTTTGCCGCGTATGGCTACCGCAAGTCCCCATCCAATCATAACAAATTGCTGATCGATGAACCGGCCGCTGCGATCGTCCGCCGAATCTTCTGCGAATACCTGTCCGGCATAGGTGCATCACAAATTGCGAAACGATTAAATGAGGAGCAGATTCCCTGTCCCTCTCTTTACAAACAAATGCACGAAATGGCCTATCACAATGCCAACGTATGCCCCGGAAATGGCTGGACATACAGTAGCGTGCGCAACATTCTCCGCAACCCGGTCTACACCGGGAATATGGTACAAAACCGTTCTTTTCGTCAAGTCTGCAGTAAAAAGGCACTCCCCCTGCCTCCGGAACAATGGATCACGGTAGAGGCAACGCACCCGGCAATCGTGTCTTCGGAACTGTTCGACCGGGTGAACACTCTGCTGTCACACGCTCCAAGACAACCACAGAAACGATACGTACATCTTTTTGCCGGGTTGCTTCACTGTGCAGACTGTGGTGGGAGCATGGTCCGTATATGCCGCAACGGTACCGTTCGTTTTCGATGCGGTACCTATAACCGGCTTGGTCTGCGGGGATGTACTTCACATTCGGTATGTGAAACTGCTCTTACTAATGCTGTACGAAACGACCTTGAAGCACATGGCATTCCTCTGCCCGCTGAAAGCTCGCTAAACCGTGCCCTCGTGTGTTCTGTGATCCGTCAGATCACAATTCATGAAGATGGTTCCGCAGATATCTCTTATTTAAATTAAATTTCTTATTCATTACTCAAACATCGCACAGCAATAATTACCATGTTGTCACATATTGCTTATTATGTAAGTAAAATAATAGCTATTTTGCAGCCAATAATGTAAATTATTCTGCCATCAAGAAACTAAGACAATTGCCGCAGAACGCAGAGTTTTTACGTGATTTCTTATTTTGTTAAGTCTCTGATGAATACATGCCTGAAGGAGTGTTTGAGATGTCCCGGTTTAGCAAGGTATCATCCATTTTTGGACGGGACGCTTTCGCTACGATGCGCTACGTCACGTTACTTAATGTCTCTGAAATACGAGACATAAGTAACGACGAGCGCAAAGTCCCTTTCAAAAATGATGAATACCTTGCTTCCGGGACTTCGAGTTTCCGAAGGGCATGTAAATCATACATCAGAGACAACAAAATCTAGAAATCACTGTGAAAAAGAGCAAAACCAGCGTTTTGCTCTACAAGAATTGCTAAAGCAATTCTTGGTGATGTCACGCTACATAACAGCAATTTCCTACCAACTGAAAACTAATTGCGGCAAGGCAATTGCTATAGTTTCTTCATGGCAGAACCCACAATATGGTGGCTGCAAAATATAATTAAACTATCGACATAATAAGCAATATGTGACCAGGTGGCAGCTTCGGATGTGCGAAGCTTGAATTCATTACTATTACCACAAGCCAAGCACATGCTGCATCAACAGACTCATTCCTGCAATGCCGACCCAGCAGCAAAATCCCAATGCAAGCGGCTTACCACCCGTTTTGATCAACTTGATGATATTGGTATTTAAACCGATCGCTGCCATAGCAAGCACGATAAAAAATTTACTAAGTTCTTTTAACGGAGTAAATACATCTGCCGAAACGCCTGCATTTACAGCGATTGTTGTAATCAAAGATGCCCCGATAAAGTACAATATAAAGATTGGAAATACTTTCTTGAAATGAACCTTTTTCCCTTCGGCTCCACTCTTCTTCGTACGAACCAGTGCCAAAACAAGTGTGATCGGGATGATCGCTAGCGTTCTCGTCAGCTTAACCGTTACTGCTTTGTCCAAAGTCGCACTGCCTAAATGCCACATAGAATCCCATGTGGATGCTGTTGCCGTTACGGATGAAGTATCGTTGACTGCCGTTCCTGCAAAAATACCAAACGCCTCACCGTTTGTGGTGCAAAAATGCAGCAGCGAACCAAGTACCGGAAATGTTAATGCGGCAATGACATTAAAGAAAAAGATAACGGAAATCGCCTGCGCAACCTCCTCATCATCTGCATCAATAACCGGAGCAGCTGCTGCAATTGCAGAACCACCACAAATAGAAGATCCAACTCCGATGAGCGTTGAGATCTTCCCTGGAATGCGTAATACTTTGCACAAAACAAATGCGATAACCAGCGATGTTGTGATCGTCATAACAATGATCGGCAAAGACTGTTTACCCGTCTGCAGCACAACAGACAGATTGAGTCCAAAGCCAAGCAGGATCACTGCCCACTGCAATATTTTTTTAGAAACAAACGTAATACCTGACTGCAGATTAGTCTTATCTTTCACAAATAATGTTATGAGCATTCCTGCCAAAATTGCAAAGACCGCTCCTCCCACAATCGGAAATTGCTTGCCAAGCAGCTGACAAGGTACTGCAATCATAAGACAAAATAAGATTCCTTTTCCATTCTTTTTTACAAATTCCATAATATTCATCCTTTCTATCGTTATTTTAATCCACTCAAACCTCGCACATTAAAAATTATCATGTGTATCGTCATTTTGCTTCACAGAAGCATTCATCATTTTTTTGAAATACGGTGCAATTGTGGGCACACCGTCAATTCCGGTATTACCATACCATCTCTGGCAGCCAGCACCGTGCGTACTGCCTCAGCGACATCTTCCGGCAGGAGTGATGCCTGTAGATCTTCTGCTGCTGTAAAGTCCGCATTTCGGTACAGCTTTGTCCGGGTCATATCCGGGTGGATCACAGTTACCTTGACTCCATATTTTCTTGCCTCGTCAAATAAACTTCTGGAAAAAGCCGTAAGTCCGGCTTTTGTAGCACCGTAAGCGCAACCGTGCGGACTGTTTTTTAATGCGGTGACTGAGGAGATCTGCAATAAATATCCTTTTGATTTCTTCAGATCACGGAGTAACAAATTACTAAGAAGCAGCGGCAGTTCCAGATTTGTTCGCACCATTTGCTTGATCTTGGCAGCATTTAACTCCTCATGCAGTCCATAATAACCAATCCCTGCATTATTGATCAAGATATAAATTTCATATTGCTTACGGATCTGCTTGATATGTCGTTCTAACTCCGCGGTATCCAACAGGTCACAAACGACCGGATGAAAAGATACCTCTGTTGTAAACTCTCTGCCAAATCCAAAAACTTCATATCCTAACGAAACAAGCATTTCTGCAATCGCTTTTCCAATGCCGGAAGAAGCTCCGGTTACAATTGCAGCTTTCTTTTGATTACCATTCATTCCTTTTGTCCCTTTCTATGTCAGGTATTTCCTTTCTCCGGTCAATACCTCCTGATTATTACAGCATTTGCGATCAATGCCTATATCATCAAACGATCATCTGTCCCATATTTAGGACATGGCAATTTCGTATACTTTTGCCTCATTGGTCAGCGGATCTCTCTGACTGTAGTCATATAATAAATATCCACCGCACATCTTTGGATAATATTCCAAATGCAGATCTGTCCGATTAGCCAGTATTTTTTCAATTTGTCCTGCCTGTTCCTGTTTTAGGTGCTGCGCTCTCCATCGTGGATCTCTGATCTGTTTTAACCGTTGCTTTGTTTCTGTGTCATCACAAGCCCAATCCGGTCTTTTCTTACTGTTTTCCGTCAAATACAAATCGTGCAGTAAATATTCGGTCAGAAGTTCCTCTTCAACCTTCGCGCAAACTGTGTCTTTCCGCGCTGATCTTTTAGGATCAATTTCGCTAATGTTTTCCGGTTCAGCTGTCATATTCCGTTGCAGACCGTCCGACACAAATGCTCGTAACGCATCATATCGAAACAGTCTCGTATGCTTATATCCCATCCACTCCCTCTGTCGATAATATCGGGATAATTGCAAATAAAATGAAAACGTGTCTTCGCGGCCTGCAAGAAGATACTCCAACGTATGCATGAATTGTCCGCTATTATAGTATACCTCGACCATTTCTTCTACATCTTTGAGCAAAGAACGTTCTTCATAAGAAAGCCATTTTGTTGCAAGCACCTCATAAGGTGGCTCGCTGGTCGAAATAATCCCGTAATCCTCTTTCTTTTCTTCCATATAGGAACCCTTAAGCACCTTCAAAAAACCAAGCTGCAACTGATCCGGACGCATTGCATATACATCATTAAAGCTCTGCTGAAACTGTGCAAATGTCTCAAACGGCAACCCTGCAATAAGATCCAGATGTTGATGAATATTATGCATCTTTTTAACTCTCGCCACACACTCTGCCACTTTGCCTACGTCCATGACACGACGTATCTCTGTGATCGTATCCGGATAAGTAGATTGAATACCGATCTCTAACTGGATCAAGCCTTTACGCATCTGTGCAAACAACGCAAAATCTTCCTCCCGAAGCAAGTCTGCTGCCACCTCAAAATGAAAATTGGTGATCCCATTATCATGTTCTAATAAATATTTCCATATCTCATAAGCATGTTCATGGTTGCAATTAAATGTCCTGTCCACAAATTTGACCTGATCCACCTTATGGTCTAAGAAAAACTGCAACTCCGGAAATACCAAAGACAAACTGCGAAGCCGTACTCTTTTGTCGATAGAAGACAAACAGTAACTACAGCGAAATGGGCATCCCCTGCTTGTCTCATAGTACAGGATCTTATGTGCAAACCGATCCAAATCGTGATAAACAAAAGGGATCTTATCCATCGGAAGGTACTCTCGAATACCGTTGTCACAGATTTCCCCCGTATTCTCTCGATAACAGATGCCAACGATATTCTCTAATCGTTCTCCATCTAACAAATGCTTTTGCAATAGCTGTGCAAAGGTTTCCTCTCCTTCACCAACGATCACTAATTCTACATAAGATAATTCCCGAAGCAATTGTTTTGCATCATAAGAAGCTTCCGGACCACCAAACCAGATCTGTACCTGCGGAGCTATTTTATGCAATTCTTCCGCTAATGCCTTGACATAAGTAATATTCCAAATATAGCAGGAAAAAGCGACTACATCTGCTTTGTGTTCATAAATATCCCGAAGGATCTCTTCCTGCTGCTGATTGATCGTATATTCTGCCAGCTCTACTTCTACCGGTATGTTCTCCGTATAGGCTTTCAAGTCATATACTGCCAGATTCGAATGAATATATTTGGCATTGACCGCCACCAATAACACTTTCATTCATTGGCTCCTTTCTTTGTATCTATCATGTGGATCCATTCGGACATTGTTTCTCGGACTTTCTGTCCTAAATCGCGGACAGCCATTTGTGGATCGAATGCTCCTTCTTGTTCTGTAACTGCATAAACCCGATCAAATAATCCACTTTCTGTGCACTGCTCGATCCCATCACCAAAACAGCCTGCATAAGCAATGACCGGAACAGCATATTTCTTCGCTAGTCTGGCAACCCCAGCCGGAGTTTTCCCCATTAAAGTCTGAGCATCCATTCTGCCCTCGCCCGTGATCACCAGATCAGCAGTACGCACCGCTTCTTCCAGATGAATTTCCTGCAGCACAATATCAATCCCATGCACCAGCTCTGCGTGCAAAAAATATGCAAAAGCATAGCCAAGTCCTCCGGCTGCTCCCGCCCCCGCCATCCAGCGATCATAGTCTTTTGCAAAGAGATCTGCAAACCTTGTGATTGCCTGTTCCATCCTCTGTACCATTTGCAGGTCAGCACCTTTTTGTGGCGCAAAGACAGTACTGCAGCCCTCATCTCCTACGAGAGGATTATTAACATCGCAGATCACCTTGATATCTACATCTTTTAGTTTTTTCAGAATACCTGTTGTGTCCATTGCGGCAATGTTTTCTATCCCCTCTGCACCATATGATACTTCTTGGTCATTTATATCTGTAAAGCTCGCTCCAAGTGCTTGTAACATTCCAATACCAACATCGTTTGTTGCACTTCCGCCAATTCCTACGATCAGTTTTTTGCATCCCTTACGCACTGCATCCAATATCATTTCTCCGACCCCATACGTTGTCGTTTTAAGTGGATTTCTCTGTGATACCGGTACTAACGTAAGTCCTGCCGCCTGTGCCATTTCTAGGATAGCCGTTTTTTCTTCTCCTGTCCCAAAAATGGTATACTTTGCTTGTACTTTTTCGCCGAGCGGTCCGGTTACCGTAATGCATTGAGGTAAAACCGCCGCCCTTCCAAACGATAATGCCTCTGTTGTGCCTTCTCCACCATCTGCCACCGGATAAACTGTCACCCGACTTGGAGTCTGTTCTTTTATTGCTGTCGCGATCGCATCTCCAGCCTCATAAGAAGTCATACTTCCTTTGAAGGAATCTGTTGCGATAATAATATTATAAGTTGTCTGATTCATCGAATCCTCCATATTTTAGCCAAATATCAACTATCATGACTTTATGTGTAATAAAGATATGATGCATACTCTTCAGTATAGAAGATGCCCTGTGTTCTGTAAAGAGGTTCTCTTAGCTCCCCTCTCCCTGGGGGAATGAAGATACCCGCAAAATTCTCTCGATCCTCAAAAAGAAAAAGGTTCATGTCACCTTTTTTATGACGGGAGGCTGGATCGAACAATACCCCGATGATGTCAAGGCAATCGCTGCCGCCGGTCATGAACTTGGCAACCACAGTGAAAATCACAAGCAAATGTCAACTCTTTCCTCAGAAGAATGTAAGAAGGAACTTATGACTCCGCATGAAAAAGTCAAGAAACTCACTGGTATTGACATGAAAGTATTTCGTCCCCCATATGGGGATTACAATGATACTCTCATCACAACCGTCCGAGAATGTGGCTACTCACCCATCCAGTGGGATGTAGACAGTTTGGATTGGAAGGATTACGGCGTAGATTCTATTATTCATACCGTTTTAGATCATAAGCATCTCGGAAACGGTTCCATCATTCTCTGTCATAACGGTGCTAAATATACTGCCGAAGCTTTGGAACAGTTGATCGATGGCCTACAGTCCAAAGGCTTTACTTTGGTTAAAATGTCGGATCTGATCTACAAAGATCACTATGATATCAATCCCGAAGGCCGCCAGCAGCACATCAAATAGCCAAAAAAAATGTGATAATTATATGGGTGGATTGCTATGTATGGCAGTCCACCTTTTTAATAATCTTCGGGAAACTAATCTGAATTTCAAGTAATGTAACAATTATTTATAGAAATTGTAACACAAATGCACTTGTTTACATTTCAAAAAAATGATATAAGTTATCTGTAACTTTAGTATTACAGAAGTTCAACACAAACACATTGTAACATGAGGGGCATTGCTTTATGAGCGCACGCGGTCGATCAACGGATCACATGTATACTTACTGCGCGGCGCTCAGATTGGAGGCATCTCATATTAGAGATTGGAGGACACTTATGAAAAAAATAATCGCAATCACGTTAACAGCAGCACTTGCTCTAACCGGATCCTTTACTGCATCTTTGACAAAGACAGCAGACGCTGCTGCATATACGACGAAAACAAATACACAATACACCGACACATATACAGACACCGCTGTAACAAAGTCTTTTGCGAAAAGCAAAACCAAAAAAGTTTCCAAAAAGACAAAGACCAAACATATTATCGTTGCAAAATTAAATGGCACGACCTTAAAGTATCACAAGTCCACTATGAATACGAATCTTAAGGGCAACAGTGACTGGGAATGGGAAAATGTAGTCGGTTATGGCAAAAAACAGTCGATCAAAGTTGCCAAAAATTGCAAATACTATATACTTGGAAACGATATACACACCGTCAAAAAGACCACAAAAAAGAAATTCCAGAAACGCCTATACAGTTATAAGCGTTATAAAGAAAATGGTGTTATTTGGTATTGGGGAACCGCTGCTAAGATCACGATCAAAAACGGTAAAGTTATAAAAATGGTACAAGAATACCAGGCATAGTAGAACAATTTTCTAATAATATGCCACAAGAAAGAGCACTCTCTAAATATGATGGCGATGTTACGCTAACAATAGAAATTTTCCATTAAAATACGGGAGTGTCCCAAAGTTTGTGTAAACCTTCAAACTGATGTAAGATAACATTACTCAGTTTGAAGGTTTTTATTCAATCACGCCAGTCTGCATCTGATTCCCATTTACATTCCGTAATCTGCATATTTGAAAATGTTGCCTTATACGAGCCTTCTGTCGGGCTGCATGCATATATTCCATAAGTAATTTTTTCTGCACCTTCCCACATATGGAAAATACGCATTTGTCTGAAATTTATGCCATCCTCACTGCATTCAATACAGTAGTCACTGTCCCTTCGTGAAAAACGATACCACATACTTTTAATATCAGAGGATATGTCTGTTGTTGCCCAGTCAGAATATCCATGATTGGTTACAACGCTTCCCAATCGCTGTATTTTTTCATTCTCATATTCTATAGATGCCTTAAACCAATTATCACTATTTAAATACATAGCCACACCACACTGGTCAAAACGACAGGTACTCTCGAATTCTGTTTTAACAATAAAAGAAAAGTACTTGTCCGTTGTTTCAACTTGAAATACTGGAGCATTATCATTTTGAAAACCATAATAAGTGCGTGCCCATAAATCGGTACCCCTTTCTGTAAGAATTACAACTTTATCCTCACTAATTTGTACCTGCTTTGGTTGACGTATCCATTTAGGATTGTTTTTCAAAAATTTCATCTTTTTTCTCACTTTCTTTTTTATTTTAATAAGCAGCTATATTTAGTGCCTACTTTTCACTGTATTATAATTAGTAATTTTCTTTTGTCTTCTGCAAAGAATGACTCCTATAAGTAACAACATTGGAAAAATAATTCCTGCCAAAATTCCCATCTTTAGGTTATCCCCAAAAGCTCCTGATACCATTCCAACCAATGTAGGACCTCCTGAACAACCTATATCTCCACCTAATGCCAGCAATGCAAACATGGCTGTTCCCCCTTTGGGCAAAGCTGCTGATGCCTTGCTGAAAGTTCCAGGCCACATGATTCCCACTGAAAGCCCACAGACAGCGCAGGCAATCAGATTTAATAGCGGAATCGAGAATAATGAAATCCCTAAATAGGATAAAATACATAAAAAACTACTATAAATCATAAAGTGTTCCAAATTGATGCGGTCACCATACTTACCATAAAACAATCTTGATATTCCCATTAGAACCGCAAATGCCATCGGCCCTGCTAAGTCGCCGGCTGCCTTTGAAATTCCAAGACCTTTTTCTGCAAAAGCAGAGGCCCATTGACTTACTGCTTGCTCACTTGCTCCTGCACATATCATCATAATCAACAAAATCCAAAAAATTTTCATCCGAAACAATTCCTTTAATCCAAGTCCGGTATCTCCATCCTCAAGCAATGGTGCAATGGGAACCTTTGAAAAAACAAAAGCATTTCCAATTGGAATAACCGCCCAAATAATGGCTAATATTTTCCAATTATCTATACCGACTACATAAAAGAACACTGTTGATATGAGTACAACTCCGGCGTGTCCCCAGCAATAAAAAGAATGCAACAGGCTCATTGCTTTTTCCTTATTGTCGGATGGGCAAGCCTCAACAACCGGACTGACTAGGACTTCCAAAAGTCCACCACCTACCGCATAGATCATTACAGCAATCAATATTCCAATAAAGGAAACTGGTAAAATCTCTGGTAAAACTGTAAGAAGGAATAATCCTGCCGCTGCTAAAACATGAGCTATAATCATTGCTATCCGATATCCTATTTTATCAACTAATCTGACAGAAAGAAAATCAACCAGTAGTTGTATCCCAAAATTAAAAGTCACTAACAATGTAATTTGGGAAATTGGAATGTGATAGCATTTCTGAAAAAACAAAAAAAGCAGTGGTGCAAAATTATTAACGATAGCTTGTACAATATAACCTACAAAACAGGCTGTAATTGTCTTATTATATTGGCTTTTCATTTTGTCCTCCTCTAATAAATGTAATTATATCGTAAATTTTATATCTAGTCATTGTATAAAATCATATATTTATGGTACAATATAACAAATTTTATTATTTATGGAGAAATATACCATGGAGACTTTTAAGATAATTACAGATGAAACACTACGAGAAACCATCCAGCATGGCAGCAATCGTTATCCATTTGCATACTATCCTGATAATATTTGGAAATTTGACTTCCATCGCATTGACTGGCATTGGCATCATGAATTAGAATTTCTTTATGTTGCTGAAGGTACCGCGCTCTGCCTTATAGGGACAAGTAAAATAGAACTACATAAAGGTTGCGGCATATTTATCAATAGTGGTGTCCTACATCGTTTTGAAGCACAAAGCAGTACATTTGTACCTAATATTGTTTTTTCGCCAACTCTATTAGCACCTGAAAACAGCCTCATTTACGAAAAATATATTCTTCCTGTGATAAGCTCGTCTGTTCCATATCAAGTTTTCAGTCCATCCAACACATTTGGAAAACAGGTGCTACAACTTTTGTCGCAAATTTGTACTATTCAGGAAACTAAGCCAGATAATGAATTATGTACTATACAGCTTTTATTTCAGCTTTGGAATATTTTGCAAAAAAATATGGACTGGACTTCTGATTCTAACAGTATTCATCGATTAAATCACAAACAAGCAAGATTACAAGCTATGATGCAGTATATTCATGATCACTACATGGAAGAGATTACATTGGAGACGATTGCGGCATCGGCATCTATCAGCAAAAGTGGAGCTTTACACATTTTTCAAACCGGCATCCACTGTTCTCCGGTAGCATATCTAATTCAATACAGACTAGCGCAGGCTGCTGAACAACTTTATATTACTCAAAAATCGGTTTCTTCCATTGCAGAAGAAACCGGATTTACAAGTTCCGGCTATTTCTGCCGGAAGTTTAGACAATATTATCATATGAGTCCAAATGAATACAGAAAGAAGAAAACAGAGAAAATTTTTTGATTTCTACTTTCTGTAATCATACAATATTTGGAGATGATGTTGTTTTTCGTTATATTATCTGTATCAATTATGCTGACAATATACTTTTTATGCATCATATTTACAATGTTCAATAGAAAAATACAGGTTTAGGGAGTCCCCTAAACCTGTATTATATTACCATATTTTTTGTAATGCTCCGGTATGGAATCCGTAATGATCTTTGCATCACTATAGGCAGCAAATGTCACAGAACTGACTTCATCAAATTTTGCACGATCCGCTAAGACATAAGCCTTCGCACATTGACGAAGCGCGGTCTTTTTAACTAGCGCTTCGCTGCCATCCGGCGTTGTATAACCCTGTCTTCTGCTCAATCCGTTCGTTCCAAAAAATCCAACAGTGAAATGATACTCCTGAAGTGATAACACCGCCTGTGCACCAACAACCGCTTCCGTTGTACCACGAAGTTCTCCGCCAACCAACAGCACACGATATCCGGCTACTGCCAGCTTTCTGGCATGACTTACTGCATTGGTAACAAAGGTTGCACTGGTCTCCAGCGGATACTCCAACATATATCCGGTTGTCGTTCCTGCATCCAAATACACAAAGTCATGTGGCATTATCATCGCTGCTGCGTAACCGGCGATGAGCCTTTTTTCCCGCTCATTGACCTGCAATTTCTGTGGAACGGACAACTCCATTCCGTTGGAAACATTATCCGGCGCAACCGCACCACCAAATACTTTGGTTAATTTTCCTTCTTGTGCCAATGCATTCAGATCACGCCGAATCGTTGACTCTGATATTCCAAGTCTGTCTTTGATCTCAGCTACTGTCACACTGCGTTTTTCACGTAAAAGTTCTAATATGATATTGTATCTTTCTTCTGTAAGCATTATCGCTGCCTCCTGGTTTACTCACATCCACATTCGCTCTCGCGGACTATCTTGCGAATTGGCAAAATTCTTCCCGGAGATACCGACAACTCATCGATTCCCATTTGCAAAAATTGTTCTGTCAATTCTAAATCTGCACCAAGCTCACCACAGATACCGGCCCAAATGCCCTCAGCATGTGCATTCTGAGCAACCATACGGATCATTTCCAAAACTGCAGGATGATGTGCATCATAAAAATCATCCAGCTTCGGATTCTGTCGGTCAATCGCAAGTGTATACTGGGTCAGATCATTGGTTCCGATACTGAAGAAATCGACTTCTTTCGCAAGTTCTCTACTGATCATAACAGCTGCCGGCGTTTCAATCATAATGCCCTGTGCAACCTCGCCAAATTCAATGTTCTGTGATCGAAGTTCCTCTTTGACCTCTTCCACAATCTTTTTGATCTGCTTTACTTCCCACACACTGGTGATCATTGGATACATTATAGATATATTACCAAATGCGCTGGCGCGATACAAGGCACGAAGTTGTGTTTTGAACACTTCCGGTCTGGTCAGACAGATTCGAATCGCACGATAACCAAGCGCCGGATTGTCTTCCGGATCCATGTTAAAATAATCACACTGCTTGTCCGCACCAATATCTAATGTACGGATAATCACCTGCTTACCAGCCATTGTCTCTGCAACCATCTTGTATACCATAAACTGTTCGTTTTCCGTCGGATAATCTTCTTTTTCCAAATATAAAAACTCACTGCGGAATAAACCAATTCCCTCGGCATCATTTTGCAATACCATCGCAAGATCCTTGCTGTTGCCAATGTTAGCATACAATTTGATCTTTTTGCCATCCTTTGTAATGGTTTCTTTGCCTTTAAGCTGCTGTAAAAGCTGCTTCTTTTCCTCCGCCTGCTCCTTCTTTTCCTGCATCTGTGCAAGCACGTCTTCACTTGGATCAATATAAACCGTTCCGTTATCACCATCAACAATGGCAAATTTGCCCTCCAATTCTGCATCTAACGGCATATCCACACCGATCAGTGCCGGAATGCTCATCGTTCTAGCCAAGATCGCTGTATGCGAATTGACCGATCCCTGCGTTGTCACAAAGGAGAGCACCTTGTCTTTGTCCATCTGTACCGTCTCAGAAGGTGCCAGATCGACTGCCATTACAATCACCGGTTCGTCTGCATCCATCTGCTGTCTGCTCGCACCATTCAAAACAGAAACCAGACGTTCGGAAATATCTTTAACATCTGCTGCCCTTCCACGCATGTATTCATCATCCATAGATGCAAACATCTGGGCAAAGTTATCACCGGTTGATGCTACGGCATACTCTGCATTTACAGACTGACTATCAATAATATTTTCAACCGATTCTGTAAAATCTTCGTCTTCCAGCATCATCTGATGCATCTCAAAAATCGCTGCATTGGCTTCTCCAACTTCTTTAAGTGCCTTATCATACAATCCCTGCAATTCCGTAATTGCTGTCTGAACCGCCTCGCGATAACGCTTTTTTTCTGCCTCTGTATCCTGTACTTTGATACGTTTTACCTGCTGTTGTCCTTTACTAAAAACGTGAATCCGTCCAATTGCAACGCCGCCAAATACACTTTTGCCTTGATATTGTTCCACAACGCACCCTCCTCTCGTAACTGAACGATGACTACATATTTTCTTCCAAGAATGCACTTACCTTGGTATATGCTGCATCCTCATCTTCTCCATCAAATGTAACAACAACTTCCTGTTCCTTCTTGACAGCAAGACCCATCAAACCAAAGATCTTTTTACAGTCTGCCGTTTTTCCATCCTTCGTCAATGTGATCTTGCAGGCAAATTCTTTGCAAACTTTAACGAGTTCTCCTGCCGGACGTGCGTGAATTCCTTCCGGGTCTGTGATCGTATACTTAAATTCCTTCATGATAATCCTCCATTCTGCACACTGTTACTGTTAGGGCGAATATGCGCCAAGTGTGCTAAGACGCATATCCGCCATTTCTTCATGAAATACTTATTATTAAATATATCGTGTTTCAAGTTTTTATACTTTATGTCACTCAAACCACTTTCTTCTTTAAGATTCCCAAGAGCAATGCAGAGATCACTGTTCCGATCACCAAAGCTACGAGGTACATCCAAGCATGTCCCACTACCGGGAATACGAAGATTCCACCATGTGGTGCCATCAGCGTACACTTGAACGCCATACTGATTCCGCCTGCCACAGCACTTCCGATGATGCAGGAAGGAAGTACACGAAGTGGATCCGATGCGGCAAATGGAATGGCACCTTCTGTAATAAAAGCCAGTCCCATAATAAAGTTTGTAGGTCCTGCTTCTCTTTCCTCTTTGGTAAATTTATCCTTGAAGAGTAACGTTGCTAACGCAATTGCACAAGGCGGTGTCATACCACCGATCATTACGGCTGCCATAATATCGTAATTACCTGCTGCGATTGCCGCAGTACCGAAAACATAGGCTGCCTTGTTGAATGGACCACCCATGTCGATCGCCATCATTCCACCAAGTACCAGGCCAAGCAGGATACGGCTGGAATCTCCCATTCCTTTCAAACCACTATTTAATGCTGTATTGATCGTACCCATGACCGGCTCAACAACGAAGTTCATTGCTAATCCAGTCACCAAAATACCGACAACCGGATAGATCAATACCGGTGCAAGTTTTTCCAATGCTTCCGGCATCTTTTCGCAAACTACGCGCAGCGCCTTGATCACGTAACCTGCCAAAAATCCTGCGGCTAACGCTCCCAAAAATCCGCTGGTTCCATTGTGTGCCATCATTCCACCGACAAATCCCAGTGCTAATGCCGGTCTGTCTCCGATCGCCATGGCGATAAATCCTGCTAATACCGGAAGCATCAAGCCAAAGGCAATATCACCAATTCCCTTTAATGTTGCGGCAACCGGTGTGATCGTACCAAAATTTCCACGATCCGCAACAGATAAGGAATTCATATCGACTGACAAGCCATCGATCAGAAATGCTAATGCTATAAGAATACCGCCTCCAACGACAAATGGAAGCATATGTGATACACCATTCATAAGTTGTGTATAGATCTGATGTCCGATACTGCCACCGGATTTTGCGTTCTCGCTGCGGGCCGGAGCATTTGCTGCATGATAAAGTGGAACATCTCCAGATGTTGCTCTCTCGATCAACTCATCTGCCTTGTTAATTCCATCCGAAACCTGACATTCTATCACACGCTTACCATCAAAACGGTCCATTGGCACCTGCGCATCTGCTGCTACAATAATACAGTCTGCATCGTCAATTTCCTGCTGTGTCAACACATTCTTTGCACCACCGGATCCGCGTGTCTCGATCTTAATGGCAATCCCTGCTGCTGTTGCTGCTTTCTCCAAGCCTTCAGCCGCCATATACGTATGTGCGATTCCTGTCGGACAGGAAGTAACGGCTAACACCTTTGCTGCCTGAGCTGTCTCTAACCTTTCATCAATGTCCGGTTTCTCATCGTCTGCCTTGTCGATAATGTTCAAAAACTCATCGACTGTCTTAGCATTGCGGAGTGATTCTGAAAAATCCTCATCCATCATAAGCACTGATAATTTGCTAAGTACATCCAAATGGACATTGTCCTCTGTGTTTGGTGCTGCGATCAAAAATAGTAACGTTACCGGTTCGCCGTCCAAAGAATCAAAATCAACACCATCCTTGACTACCATTGCTGCAAGTCCCGGCTTTGTAACTGCATCGCATTTACCATGTGGAATCGCAATGCCCTCACCAATTCCGGTCGTGCTCTCCTCTTCACGAAGAAAAACCTGCTTGCGGTAAGCTTCAATATCATTGATCTTACCACTTTTGCCCATAAGTGCCACGATCTGATTCAATGCCTCTGTCTTGTCCGCAGGCGAAGCATCCAGACAAATGCTGTTTTTGTCTAATAAATCTGTAATTCTCATATGATCACCTTTCCTTCCCATACATTATAAATAATGCACTGCGGTTTTTTCATATTCCGTTTCAATTTCCTGTCTTGTTGCCAAATTTTCAGAGCAAGCGCTGGCACCTCCACTGGCAAGGCCCATACGGAATGCATGTTCGTAATCTCTCTTCTGCATCCAGCCGGCCATAAAGCCTGCAACCATGGAATCTCCCGCTCCTACTGTGTTTTTGACTACGCCCTTAGAGGATTCTCCTGCAATGATCTGCCCATTCTCTGCAATAAGAACTGCCCCTTTACCACCCATAGAAACTAATACATTTTTAGCTCCACGTTCCTGTAGGTTCTTTGCATATGGAATAACATCGCTCCACTCTGACAATGTTACCCCAAAGATCTCACCCAATTCATGATGATTCGGTTTGATCAAAAACGGATGATATTCTAATACATTTAGCAGCAAATCTTTAGTGGCATCTACTGCGATTGTCATATTTTTATCAGACAAACGTTTCAAGATCTGCTGATAAATATCATCCGGCATCGAGCTTGGAATACTTCCTGCCAAAACAAGCACATCATCTTTATTGAGCTGATCAAGTTTTCCCATCAGCTGATCAATCTGCTGTTGTCCGATATCCGGTCCTTGTCCATTGATCTCTGTTCCATCAATGTTCTTTAATTTCAGATTGATACGTGATATACCATGCTCAAGTTTGATAAAATCCGACTGAACTCCTGCCTGTTCCAACATTCGCACAATCTCGTCTCCTGTAAAACCGGCCATGAATCCCAGTGCTATGTTCGCAATCCCGAGATTTCCAAGGACAATAGAAACATTAATTCCTTTGCCACCCGGCAACATCAGTTCGGATGCAGTGCGATTGGTCATTCCCAGTTCAAAATCGTTCACCGACACAATGTAATCCACTGAAGGATTAAATGTTACTGTATATACCATACAACTTCCTTTCCGCTGTCTTCAGCTATTTATTTTCTTCTTTGCCTGATCGATCATTTGCTTTATGATGATTTTATTATAACCGCATGTTCTTTCATAATCAATCACAATCAGTCACAAATCTCCATACTGTTTTTTGTGCAAATTGCACAATACTGCTCTTATTTTTTTCATTCTTCTAGATATTTCGTGTATTTTATGCCATTTTTGCCATTTTAGCAAAATAATCCGAACCATCATTCACTCTATTTCGCTCATACTCGTTCATTATCAATCATTATTTTCATGATGGTTAGTTTGCTTCTGTAATCTCTCTTTATTATAAGAGTTGAGAGTACGATTTAGAGCTGAAAGGTTGCGTTAATACAAAAAGACAACCTCTATTTACCATAAAGGTTGTCTTCTTATTATTTCTTTTTATCCAAAAAATATGACTGCCAAGCATGATGTTGGTTTGGCATATTCTGATAATACGATACTGCCGTTCGGTTGCTCGCTCTGGAATTACCAATCTCTTGGCGCTGTTTCAACAGATACCGTTGAAACACTTCCCGATTTCTGCGTTCCAACCCCTCGATCTTAACACCACAATCAGTAATGACACGGATCAAATTCTGCATTTCCAAGATTGCACTGCGATAACTCTGCTTATCTTGCTCAAGATATGGGCTGACTTTGTGATATACACTATCAAACCCTTTATCCAGAATATTGATTTCTCCCAGCGCTTTTTCTTTCTGTGCCATTAATTGTTCAAAAACATCTATGTCCATGTTTTCCTGTTGCAAAACTTCGCTTTGTTGTTGCGTCAATGTAAGCAGCTCTTCCATGATCCGTTGTTTCTTTTGCAGCGATTCCTGCAACGCGGATAAATATACTGTTGCCGTCTCCATCAATACTCTCCTACTTTACTATGCCGTTACTCTATATAACCTTGTGCGCAGAAAGCAATGCCTCTGACATCTGTTCTGCACTATCGATCATACCACATTATTAATACGCATTACCTCTTTCCATGTCTCACGCATTGTCTTAATATGGTGCAGCGCATCTTCTAACACTGCTTTGTCTTTTTTGACATTAGCCTCAACCAAGCGACGGTAAATATAATCATAGACGACCTCAAAATCCTTCGCCACCGGATACTTCATATCAAGCGTTGAACGAAACTCTACAATAATATTTTGAACTTTAATAATATTATTATTCGCTTTCTCAATATCGCCTTTATCGATTGCCTCAATCGCCATATTAGCGAACTTGATCGCACCATCATACAACATCAATGTCAACTTAGCCGGCGATGCCGTCTGAATCGCATTACGCTGATACTGCATTGCTGCCTTGTTATATGTTGCCATTCCTCTTATCTACCTCCATGTATTAGTTGCTGCCAAGATAACTTGACAAGGATGACTGCTGTGAATTCAAGCTTGCCAATGCTTTTTCCATCGCTGAAAACTGTTTATAATAATGGTCTTCCATCGTCTGCAATTTTGTTTCCCAACTCTTAATATCTTTCTTATATTGAGTCATCTGCTTTGTCATTTCCTTATCGTTATAGAACGTCAAAGCACTGCTCATCGTTGTCGATTTCATCTTTTCATTTAATGCATCATACAAGTTGTTGGTAAGCCCTGCCATCACTTCTGCCACAACGTCCGGATCTTCTTTCAAAAGATCCTGCAGCGTATTCGTTGAATCAGAGTAAACCGAATCATCCTCATCTCCTTTAATATGAAGCTGACCATACTCTTTATAATCTGTTCCTGTAGTAATACCAAGATTTGCCAAAGAATACTTCTTCCCGTTCGAAGCAGTAATCGATTTACCGGTAATACTTCTCATCGTTGTAATAAGTCCATCCAGAGTGCTGTCACGACGAAGCAAAGAATCCTTAATCTTTGTATTCCATTTCTCTACCTCTTCATCAGACATCGCATCCTTCTGATCATCAGTCAACACATCATAGTTTCTCGCCGATTTCGCATTATACAATGTATTCATTTCTTTCAGAATCGAATTATACTGTGTCACAAACTCTTTGATCGAATCGTATACCGCATCGGTATCATCAGAAACGGTAATAGACACTTCTCCGTTTGTCACATCCATAAGATCTAAGGATAAGCCATTTACATTCAAAGAAGTCTTGGAACTCGTCAATGTTGCACCATTTACCTGTACTACAGAATCTGCCGCTGCAACAACAACCATGCCGACACCGGAAGCAGATTCCTGCACTGCCGAACCGTCAATCGTATCCAAACCAATCTTCTGCAGTTCTGCTGAGGATCCCGCCTCGACCCCGGCCCCTTTTGCCATAGCTGTTGCATAGTCAGTTACTGCATCAGTGATCGTCTGTTTACGGGTTCCTTCTGACTGGATCGTAATCTCATCATTACTGAGACCATTGGTCAACGCTTCCGTAATCTTACTCTGATAATCGTCTCCGGCAATCTGACTATCCGCATTTTCCTGTATATATTGTTTTGCTAATGTGACTAGCTCTTCTTGTGTATGTGACGCATCATCTTTTTCTTCTAGCTTCCCGGCGTTGATCAATGCCTGTTTGGCATCGTCCGTTATCACATTATTGCCATTTTCATCTTTTTTGAAATATTTTGTTTCCAATTCTGTAACAATCTGGTTACGGTAATATCCGGTCACCTCAGATTTTGCCTGTGCATCCGATACTTTCATCAGAGAGGCAACTGCCGAATCAATCTTATCCGAAGATGTGTCATTTTGTATACTATCTAATACGTCCAGCACACTATTCTTCTGTGCTGCTGTCAAACTATCATATTTTACGGCATTGTTCACAGTCTGTTTCGCATTTAACTGCTCCTGCGTAAATGCCGTCATCTTGATCTCAAACTTTTGATCTAAACCACTATCCTTTGCACCGATGAAGAATCTGCCCTGTCCCTCATCAAAAGAAGCATTTAAGCCTGCCGATTTCAAATTATCAACAAAATCACTAATCGTAGTATCTGCATTTACCGTCATGCTGACTGTCCGATCTGCCGTCTTGATCTGAATCTGCTTCGTGCCATCAGCCGTCATGCCAAGATCAGAAAGTTTTGTGGAAGAAGTAACCTTGTTTGTAACCTTCTCACCCTGATCATTAGTAGTCTCATAAGAAGAAATCTTGGCACTTGTAACATACTGTGCCGCTGCAAGCCTCTTCACATTGACGCGATAGGTACCTTTTGTCGCACTGCTATTTGCAGATACTGTCACTTTCGTTGAATCGGAAGATGTTGCTTTCTTCGTCTGATAATTAGACTGAAAACGAAGCTTACCGACATAATCTTTATAAAAGCTATACATTTTCGTATTCAGACCGGACCAAATCTCCTGTTTCCACTCTAATTTCTGCTTCTTAGACTCTATCTTGGTCTTCTTAGCTTGCTGTGTCTCCATCAAAGACTTTACAATCGATTCCGTATCCATACCGGAAATCATACCTGACATTCTAATCGCCATAATAACCTCACCTTTCTAAGCGCCTATATATCGCCAACATAACCGCACTATGTAATTATTTACATTCTATTTTTTTACCATTAGCGCTTTTCATCCACAATCAAACCAGCCAACTCCCACATCTTCTGAAGCATTTCCAAAGACTCTTCCGGCGGCACCTCGCGAATCAGCTTATCACTTGTTTTGTCAAACACTTTGATCGACACTCGCTTGGTTGCCTCATCATACGAGTACTCGCATCGGGTACTCACCATACGATTATTTGCACTGGAAACCGCAGAATCTATTGTACTCTTAGCAGGATCCTTCCCATCAAATGGCATTCCCTGCTTTGCATCAGACTCCTGTCCACTTGTCTGCCCTGTTGTCTGTCCTGTAACATTACTTGGTGCTGCCGTTGTCTTCTGTACGGCAACCGCCTTACCTGCATCTACACGGGTTACATCCGGCGATGCACTTTCCGTAGTCCTGTTTACTCCACTTATAACATCCATATCCATTTTCTTACACCTCCGTGTGCTATACTCTGCAAGTCCCTTAAGCGTCTTGGCACTTCCTGTACCCGCTTTCTATATAATATATCGGATTTTCCGAAAATAAATTAACCGTTCGGCATGTTATTTCTGAAACAATCCTTTCAGCGCTTCTACATCCACGGCACTTCCTGCCTGTTTATTCTCTTCCTGAATCTGTACATACAATTCTTTGCGATAGATCGGCACGGATTTAGGAGCTTTCACACCCAGTTTGATCTGATCGCCTTTAATCTCCAACACTGTGATCTCTATATCATTTCCAATCATAATGGATTCATTTACTTTTCTTGCTAACGCCAGCATAATTTTGTCTCCTCTCCATGTATTACTGCAAAATAAAGTGTTTCACCTCATAATCTGTATTTTCAGCAACGATCTGCACGCCCTTACGCGTTCCCGCATTAATGATCAATGGCGCCTTTTTGTTTACCGATGTGCGTTTCACATCTGCCGGTACCGTTGCCAACAAAAATACAACCAGATCATCTTCCTTGATCTCGCCAACAGGCTCTAATAATGCATCCTCAACGATCGGATTGTACTGTTCATCTACCCGCTGTGGATTTACAATTGGAAATGCCAGTCCCGGCTCCGTTGTTGACTGCAACCATGAGAAAAACGGTGGTTCCTCCCCATCGATATCGTAAAGGATCGTGTAATCCTTGTATTCTTCAAAACCAAACAGCCCCTTATCAAAATGTATAATCTTTTCATCGCCGATTTCTACTTCCCCAAAATATCTTGTTTGAATCTTCATCTGTGCATCCTCCTCGTTGATAATCAGTAAGGTGCCAAACTCTTTTGACACCTTACATTTATTTGCTGATCCTGCTGCCTGAAACCTCCCTGCAGGAATTGCCATGTTCTATTCTAGATATAATCTAACAATGAATTACCCAATATTTTTGCCGTAGCCGATAATGATGCCTGATACAGATTATCTGCCTGTGTCAAGCCGATCACAGCATCTGCGATATCCATATCTTCGTTGTTCGATAATTTTTCCTCCGTATCTGTCTTTTCATCCGAAAGACGATCCTGTGTCATCTGCAAGCGATTGTACTTGGCTCCAAGTTCAGCTACCGCAACATTTAAGGTTGCCTCACATTTGTTCACCATAGTAAGACCGCGTCCAAAGGCTTCATTCATGATACTGACACGAAGCTGCTGCTCATTTTCCAACGATGTTTTTAAGGTACCTAACGATGCAATTTCATCTTGATCAGACGTATTTGCTATCTTCTTCTCTACATCTGCAATACGGTTTTCTACATCCGTCACATCGCCGATCACACGCTCGATATAATCTAAGCAACGATAAATTTCTGTATCAAACGCATCTTTTGCCTGCGTATTTACTGTCAAAGTCTGACTGAAATTGACCTCGTAATTAATATTTTGATCACTTGGATCTGCAAAGTAAGTTTTCTTCATGGATACTGTATCGTAGCGATCACACTTAAAATACATCTCCGGGCGAATATCACTTTTTTCGAATTTATTTTTGGTATAATCAATTGAAAAATTAGCCTCTTTCTCCTGAATCGTACTATACAAAGTCTTGCCTAGCACAATTTCTCCGGCATCATATATATATAGTGCTTCATAATTAGTGCCGTTCACCTGATTGTACCGGTCAATGTCGTAAGCATACGCATCGTTTTGAGACACCACACCAACTTTGCCATTATCTACCGAATACTCTTCTGTCGTATTTCCATAGGTGAGTGACATGCTAAATACATTGTTTCCGCCTGTGATCGGCTGATTGGAACAATTGTTGTAAGATAACTGTATGCGATAACCGGTGTTCACCTTTGCCTCTAACTTAGCATACTCTTCCTGCGTCATGCCATCCTGATATTTAATATCAGACTCTACATTACGGATCGTATCAATATCTGTCGATTTAAATTTCTCCGTAATCTCATATTCTAATGTATCACTGGAATTCGGGAACAACAGCGATGTGTCCGTACGATACCCGGTAAACATATATCGTCCGGCGTAGTCCGCATTTGCATTATCCTCAAAGATTGCTGTTGCGTACTGTCTAAGCTGTGTCAGTATCGCTGTTCTCTCTTTTGATTCCGGATAACTGTTAGCACCTTGGCTAAAATATCCTTCCATATCCGTAAACGTAGAGCTTACCTTTTTCATCGCTCCCTCTGTCGTATCCATCCAATCCATGGCATCCTGCACATTTTTTTCAACATATTGTGTCAACTGTGCCATTGTTGTGCGAAATTTCAGCGAACGGGATGCGATCGTCGGATCCTCTGAAGGACGTTGAATCTTCTTCATCGTCGTGTACTGCTCTTCTGCCGTCAACATTTTATTCTTTGCATTTGATATATGCACCTGTGATCTGTTTGAAATCATTGAATTTGTTACTCGCATAGGTATTCCCTCCATTTACTGATCATCTGTTATACTGCAGTGCCATTGATCAATTTATCCAATGCCTCGTTCATTATGGACAAAACACGATATTGATAGTGTAACAGATTTTGATAGATTACCAAATTCTGGCCCTCTTCATCTTCATCTACACCGGAAATCGAAGTTCTTCGATGATCCACTGCATCCAAAATGTTCTGTGCATTTTCTGTAGCTGCCGTCACACGTGCTGAATCTACACCAAGTACTGCAGTGCATAATACATTCAGGAAAGATCCCGGATCACCCTGCTTAAACATGGAATTATCGGTCTGCAGCGCCAACATTTTTGTGAGATTTTTGGACTCTTCCCATCCGGTCAGGCCCTCTGTATTTTCTGCAGAGCAGGCCAACATTTTGCCGTTTTTAACAATATCGTCATTGGCATGAAAATTAAGGATCGACATATTGTAATAACTGCATACTGCATTCTCATCCGTATTACCCAACTCTGATGAATGAAACGAGAATATGTTGTTGTCATCATCCGGAATGAACACTTTTTCTACAATATTGCCATTTTTATCTTTCAGATTATAGTAGTTCGCTTCTCCTGCAACAGTTTCAAACTGATAACCATCTGCCCGATAAGCCTGCTGCTTGTTAGAATCAAACACTTTACTGCCGTTATAATAGTAAAATGTATCTTCCGCATTATACAAAAATTCTGTCATCTGAAACTGTTGATTCGATGTCACGTTAGTCGCTACAAACAAATCTTTTCCAAGTTTGCCATCCAGATCATAGCCCTTATTTTGCAACATATTAAAGTTTGCAGAAAATGTTCTGACAAATTCATTAAGCTGCGTCATATAATACGGAATTCCACGGAATGCGATGGAATCTCCTGCCGATGCAAGCCTCTTTTCAGGATTCGGATCCCGCATAATATTTTGCAGACGTGTTACCCCGTCATCACTTAACTCCTCCTTCAAAACAAATGTATATGTATATGTACCATCTGCAGCTACTGTTGCAGAAAAGGATTCATATTCGTAATCCACATTACCAATCGTTAACACTCCATCCGATGCCGGCAGATCCAGCTTGGATAAATTCGATGCGTTGGCGCTGCTGTATTGATCACTCGTGATCGTTAATGTACTCTTACCGCCCTTTGCTGTATCATTCTTCTGCAATCCGGTCAGTGTTGCTTTGAAATTTTCCGCATTGTTGCCATCGCGCATCTCAATCAACCCCTGTAATTTTCCTCCAAGCGTTGTATTGTACATGTCAAATTCCTGACCATAACTCCACTCTAACCGATACAGATTAACAACATCATTCTGGCTTACCTTGTTCGTAGATCCCTCTGCATTGATCGTATTGTACCGTGCGGTATCGACCAAAATACCTCCACCCAGCGTCACAATAAACTGATTCGTCCCATTGCCATCTGCGGGTGCTTTTTCTGTCACATTGATGTCCGCTAATTCGGACAATTTGTCCAAAATAACCGCTCTCTGATCACGAAGATCATTTGCACGGTCGCCATACACTTCTAATGTATTGATCTGTTTATTTAAGGAAGCGATCTGTGCTGCATACGCATTGATCTGCTTTACCGTTGTCTCAATCTCTGTATTGACATCTACCTGCATATTCTGCAGCTTCACTGCCGCATCTCTGACATAATAAGACAGCGTATCCGCATATCCTGCCACCTGCGCACGGATCGTCTGATCCATAGAAGAGGTTGTCAAATATTTCAAAGAGGAAAAGAAGCTGTCTAAAGAATTCGTAATGCTTCCTTCCGAATCTTCTTTCGGATAGATACAATCCTCAATGCTGCTCAAATAAAAGGACTCTGTTGAATATTTACCTACTGTAGTATTGCTGATGCGGTACTTGGCATCATAATAATCATCGCGGCTGCTGAGAATCGCTGTGGCCTCTACACCTGCACCCAGCATTCCGTAGCTGGTGCGCAGCGAAACAGCTTCCTTCGCTGACTGCTCTACTGTCTGTCTGCTGTATCCTCTCGTCTTTACATTGGATATATTATGTCCTGTCGTTGTCAATCCGGCATTATATGTCGACATGCCGGACACTGCTATATTCAATCCAAAAAAAGTTGATGGCATATTCCATTCCCCCTTCTGCTCTATCCAAGCCGTTCAATCAAATGCTCTAACATCGCATCGATCACTGAAATATAACGTGATGCTGCATTATAGGCGTGCTGATATTTTAACAGATCCACCATTTCTTCTTCACTGGAAACACCCATCACCTGCTGCCGTTTATCCTCAACACTCTCGGTCAGCTTTTGCTGGTTGTCGACCATGCTCTGCCATGTATTTCCCTTCGCACCGAGTGCCGTTACCATAGAGCGGTAATACTCCGCATAGGTATACGTTGTCTCATTGTTGGGATCCAGTGCGGCAAACTTCTCATTCCATTCCGAAAGAATATCCTCAAATACTTTTGTATTGTATCCGCCGGTCTCTCCAAGCTCCGGATTAAGTTTCACCGGAAGCAATGCATAATCTTCTATAACATCCGGATTCACTTCCAGATTCAGCAAAGTATATAACGTATTGGCATCTTCTTCGTCCTCCTCATTGTATACATACAATTTATAAGACTTAGATCCATCCGCATTTGTAATTTCCTGCGCCAACGGAATCTGATTGCCCTCCTCGTCTTTTCCATAAACCTGTGCATCTATGGTAAGTACCCGATAGCGATCCGTTGCTTTGCGGGAGAAAACTTCTGTTCCGATCGTCATATCATCATCAGTACCCACTGCACAATTTACAACATCTAGGATCTTGTATTTGCCATCCTGCAAGTTCACAGCATTGCCTTTTGCATCTACACCACTAATTCCTGTAAGATCCTGTGAGATGTTCGGACAAAATGCATCGTTGACCATCGTTACCAATCCATGGATCAACTGATCAAACTGTGCCTGTATCTGTGTAAGTATCGAATTGCCGGTTGTATTATTGTATTTATCTAATTTTTCTTTGAAATCATTACAAGCCAACAAATAACTTGTTTCATCAAATTTGCCAGCATCATCGATATAATCAGACTTGACCGGCTGTACCGGAATATCTTTATAATTGGCGATCTCATTTCCTCTCGCTGTCAAGATACCAAGTAAGGAACCGGTATCTGTCTTGCGCACAGCAGAGTACGCTGTCTCCATATCATAAACATCACTATAACCATTGTCGAGCCATGTGACATTATACATTTCAGATACTGATTTTACTTCATACTGCTGTGTCGCATCGTTGTATTCTTCCTGTTTTATGCGTTCAACACCCATGTGGTAACTTCTCGCATCATTCACTAACGGTGCATTGCCTATAAAGACGCGCACATTGCCGTTATGATCCTCATTGTATGTATAATAAGTATACTCTGCCAGCTCATCAAGGAGCTGGTTTCTGGCATCGCGGTAGTCATTCGCATTTTCCAATCCGGACGCTTCCGCCTCGCGAATACGCTTGTTCAGATCCAAAATCTGTTCTCCAATAGAATTGATCTTATCGACCTGCGCCGTGATCTCTTTATTCAAATTAACCTGGTAGTCCACCAAAGTCTGATAAACATCCTTTGCATTCTTAATAAAAGACTCTGCATTGGATAAAAACAGTTCGCGATTCACGACACTCTGCGGATCGGTCGAAATGGTCTGTAACGAATCCCATATATCCTGCAGTGAATTTTGAAATTCAACACCTTCCAGCTCACCTAAGATGTCTTCAATCTCCTGACTGGTCGTAAGCTGTCTGTCATAAAAGTTTCCTCTACTCACTTCCAGACGATATTCCTTATCCAAGAAAATATCGCGGATCTGTCGAACCTGTGCAACCGCAGTTCCATAACCAATCTGCTGCGTCCCATGGCTTGTCACCTTGATGTTGGAATAGTAAGTATCCCGCAATATATTCTGTTGTCTCGTATATCCGGTCGTTTTGGTATTGGCCAGATTGTGTGCCGCAGTATTCATACCCGCCTGCGAAGCCTTCAATCCGGACACACCGGAATTAAAACTGGTAAATAAGCTCATACGATACTCTCTCTTTCTTTCCGTTATACATAAAAAGCACGAATACCACTCGGAAAATACAGTGTGTCAGAAAAGCTTCCTACTTCTCTGACGATCACTGCTTTGCGTCAAAAGACCCCGTCCCAAAGCCGGCATCAACTCCGCTTCCTGCGGCTGACGCATTTTTGTCGTAGTTATTATTTCCCGGTGACATCCGTGTACTCTGAATAAAATTCATATTGAATTCAATCATTTCAAGGGAATTTTCTATTAAATTTTTATTCTTTGTATTAACATCTACCAAGCGTTTCATCGTTTGTTGCAGCTCGTCGTGCAACAACGCCAACCGCCCCTGCTCTTCCGGCTGTTTCCCCAGCAGTTCGATCAGGCCGGTAAGACTTAAATCTTTCACCGGACGATTCAACACCATTCCCATATTGTGCAGAACCTCTTCTCTGCGATGTCCGTACGCAGATGCCTGATCCAGCAATTCCTGTTCTTGATCCGTAATCTCTTGCAATCGCTTTAGATCTCCACGGATCAACACTTCTGTCTTCTGTTCCGATATCGGAATCAGTGTCTGGTAGACTTCCATCTCCTGCTGCAACACGGCAGTCAGGTCATCAATCAAACTTGCCAAATCTGCTCCCTCTTGTCTCCTATTTCAAGAATCCGTTCTTAAAATAAGGAATCAAAATATTTACTCACCATCTTTTCTGCAATCTCCTGTGAAGATACATTATACGTACCGGAAGCAATCGCATCCTTGTACTTATTTACCTTGTCCTCACGAACATCTTCCGTATCCTTCACTGCCTGCTTTGCAATCTGATAATCCTTCGCTGTCTGCGAAATCTGAAATTCGTCTTTCGCATATTTCTTCTCAGTGCGGACATTCTTCGTCGGCTTAGACTGCTGATAAAGTCGGCTTACATGATTTAATGCATCAATTCTCATTGTTATCACCACCTGTTTTTCTCTCATTTCAGTGTTTCATACATAATATGTATCGGATTTTTTTTAGATTACTTTAGCATTTGTTATTAATTTTCCAAAATTTCAAAAGAGGCACTGCCCTACTGCAGCGCCTCTTATATAGAAAACATTTACCATTCAGCGATCGATCACTCTTTGACATTTTTAAGAATGTCACAAAAATCAAAGGTTGCAAAATAATCTTTTGGTGTTTCAGCACGACGGATCATTTTGACACTTCCATCTTCCTGTAAAAGCAACTCTGCTGATTTTAATTTGCCATTATAATTGTACCCCATAGCAAATCCATGCGCACCTGCATCATGAATGAACAGGTAATCACCCATATCAATCTTTGGAAGCATACGGTCTACTGCAAACTTGTCGTTATTCTCGCAAAGCGAACCGGTGACATCATATTTGTGATCACATGGTGCATCTTCTTTGCCCAGGACTGTAATATGATGATATGCACCATACATTGCCGGACGCATCAGGTTTACTGCACAGGCATCCAAGCCAATATACTCTTTGTAAATATGTTTTTCATGAATTGCCTTTGCGATCAGTGCACCATAAGGAGCTAACATAAAACGACCAAGCTCTGTAAAGATAGCAACATCGCCAAGCCCTGCCGGAACCATGATCTCCTCAAATTTCTGACGGACACCTTCACCGATCACTGCAATGTCATTTGGCTCCTTATCCGGTGTGTAAGGAATGCCAACTCCACCAGATAAATTCACAAATGCGATCTCCACACCCGTCTCTTTCTGCACTTCCACGGCAAGTTCAAACAAAATGCCCGCCAATGTCGGATAGTATTCGTTAGTCACGGTATTACTTGCCAAAAAAGAATGAATACCAAAACGCTTCGCACCTAACTTTTTCAAACGCTTAAATGCTTCAATAAGCTGTTCCTTGGTCATGCCGTATTTCGCATCACCCGGATTATCCATAATATCGGTACCCATTTGGAATACACCACCCGGATTATAACGACAGCAGATCGTCTCCGGAATACCGGCAACCTCTTCCAAAAAGTCAATGTGAGTAATGTCATCCAGGTTAATAAACGCACCCAGTTCTTTTGCTTTCTGATACTCTTTGGCTGGTGTTACGTTCGAAGAAAACATGATGTCCGATCCCTTAAAGCCACAAGCTTCTGACATCATCAACTCAGTAAGAGATGAACAATCTGTGCCACAGCCTTCTTCCTGCAGGATCTTCAAAATAAATGGATTCGGGGTTGCTTTAACTGCAAAATACTCACGAAAACCTTTGTTCCAAGAAAATGCCTTCTTCATTTTGCGTGCATTTTCACGGATACCCTTCTCATCATACAGATAAAACGGAGTCGGATATGTCTTTGCAATCTCTTCAACCTGTTCCTTCGTAACAAATGGTGTCTTTTTCATAGGTACTCGATGCCTTCTTTCTTAAATATTATGTATTCTAACTTCGGATGTATGAAGTTTGAATTATTTACATTTTCTTATCATATCAAATGACATCCATTTTTGCAATATGGTGGAGGATGTAGATGGGGTGTGTTTCAAGTTGCATTTTCTCTATATTTTATGGTATAATAAGGGCTTGGTAGCGAACAGACGTTTGCACCGGATGATTATATGCGGCAGAATATACACTGCGGCAGGAAATGAGGTAACTATGGCAGAATATACTGGCAAAGATATAGTAATATTAGAAGGACTGGAGGCCGTACGTAAACGCCCCGGTATGTATATTGGTTCCACCGGATCACGTGGCCTGCATCATTTGATCTGGGAGATCCTCGACAATGCTATCGACGAGCATCTCGCCGGTTATTGCAACGAAATACATATCACACTGCAAAAGGATGGTGGCATCTGCATTCAGGATAATGGTCGCGGTGTTCCTGTCGATCTGCATCCCACCAAAAAAATCCCAACAGTCCGTGTCGTCTATACGATCCTGCATGCCGGCGGTAAATTTGGCAATTCTGCCTATAAGGTATCCGGTGGTCTGCACGGCGTCGGTTCTTCCGTTGTAAATGCACTGTCAACGCATATGATCGTAGAAGTACGTCACAACGGTTTGATCTACCGCGATGAATATGCCGATGGCGGTCATCCGGTCTCGCCTCTCGTTAATGGTGAATTGGAGATCATAGGTAAATGCCGCAAATCCGATACCGGCACGAAGGTTACTTTCTATCCGGACCCGGAAATTTTTGAAACGATCACATTTAAGCCGGACATTATAAAAAAGAAACTAAAAGAGATTGCTTATCTCAATAAAAATCTAAAGTTGATCTATTATAATGAAGCCGAAAATGAAGAACGTACCTACCAGGAAGAGCACGGCATTCAAAGCTTTGTCAGCTATATCAACCGTGATGCGACGCCGATCCATGACACGCCGATCTATATTGAAGGAACAAGCGGTGATATTGAGGTAGAGATCGCATTCCAATACACCACGAATTATTCTGAGCAGATCAATCCCTACTGCAACCGCATCAATGTTGCCGATGGCGGTACGTTGGTGACCGGTTTTAAAACAGCTCTGACACGTGTAATGAACCAGTATGCAAGGGAACTTGGCGTACTTAAAGATAAGGATGAAAACTTTGATGGAAAAGACATCCGTAACGGCATTGTCGCTATTATTTCGATCAAGCACCCTGATCCACAGTTTGAAGGTCAGACCAAGACAAAACTTGGCAACACGGATGCAAAAACGGCGGTCGATGAAGTATTCAGTGCCGAAGTGCAGCATTATTTAGACAAAAATGTAGATATATTGAAAAAAATTCTCGATAACTCCATGAAGTCCTATAATGCACGCAAAGCCGGTGACAAAGCACGCACTGCCGCACTAAAACAGCTCAATGATGTAGATACCAAAAGCAAATTAGCCGCCTGCACCTCCAAAAAGCCGGAGGAATGCGAGATTTACATTGTCGAGGGTGATTCTGCCGGCGGTACGGTTAAAACAGCCAGAAACCGCAAAACACAGGCAGTTCTTCCTCTACGCGGAAAAATACTGAATGTAGAAAAAGCAACTTTAGAAAAAATATTAGTAAACAATGAGATCAAATCTATGATTGCCGCTTTTGGCTGTGGAATCGGTGAAGAATTTGATATTTCCAAACTGCGCTATGATAAGATCATCATCTTAACCGATGCCGATGTCGATGGTGCACATATCAGCACACTGCTGCTCACATTCTTCTATCGCTTTATGCCGGAATTGATCTACTCCGGCAAAGTATACCGTGGTCTTCCACCATTGTATAAAGTAGATTACGAAAAGGCAGGTTCCGGCAAAGCAGGAGCTTCCGCCAAAACGCCAGCAGATGCCAAGCCAAAGAAACGCGGAAAGAAAAAGTATTCCGAATATGTATTTAATGACTTTGAGCTGGAAAAATTCCGCAAGATCAAGGAAAATAAGATCATCGGCATCCAGCGTTACAAAGGTCTCGGTGAAATGGACGCAGAACAGCTTTGGGAAACTACACTGGATCCGGAAAGCCGTATTCTTGCACAGGTAACGATCAGCGATACTGTAGAAGCTGACGATATCACAACAACTTTAATGAGCAGTAATGTCCCACCTCGCCGTGAATTCATTATGGAAGAAGCCAAGTACGCAACGCTCGACATTTAAGATCAGGAGGAATGTGAAAACATGTCACAAAAGGATTCAATTATACAATTAGACTTTACAGAGGAAATGCGTAATTCTTACCGCGATTATGCTGTAAGTGTTATTATTTCCCGTGCGTTGCCGGATGTCCGGGACGGATTAAAACCGGTACAACGCCGTATCTTATATGCAATGACGGAACTCGGTCTGGCTCCGGATAAGCCACATCGAAAGAGCGCGCGTATTGTCGGTGATACCATGGGTAAATATCATCCACATGGCGACAGTTCGATCTATGACGCATTGGTACATATGACAGAAGAGTATTCTCTCTCGATCCCACTTGTTGACGGCCATGGTAACTTTGGCTCGATCGACGGTGACAGTGCTGCTGCCATGCGTTATACGGAGGCACGCCTCTCTCCGGGCGCTATGACAATGTTGGATAATTTGGACAAACAGCTTGTCCCATTTGGACCAAACTTTGATGAAAGCGAGAAGGAACCTTTGGTACTTCCTGCCACTCTGCCAAATCTGTTGATCAACGGTACAACCGGTATCGCCGTAGGTATGGCAACTAATATGCCGCCGCACAATCCAGCCGAGGTCATTGATGGTGTGATCGCCTATATGAAAAATCCGGACATAACGATTCATGGGTTAATGAAATACATTAAAGGACCGGATTTCCCAACCGGAGCGATCATTACAAATGCAGATGAGATCGCACATATTTATGAAACAGGCGAGGGAAAACTAAAGGTTCGTGCCAAAACGGTGATCGAAAAGAGTGATTATGGCCGCCAAAACATTGTAATCACGGAAATTCCGTATACGGTAGCCGGCAACAAAATGAAATTGTTAGAAAATCTGGTCAGCCTGACGAAAGACAAAGTATTTGATGAAATTTACGATGTCCGCGACGAGTCTTCGAAAGAAGGTATTCGTCTGGTGATCGAAGTAAAGAAAGACCGTGATGTACAAAATCTTCTCAATGGCTTGTACAAAAAAACTGCCATGGAAGACACCTACGGTGTAAATATGCTTGCTGTAAAAGACAAGCAGCCGATCACGTTCGATCTCAAATCGCTGATCCAGGAATTTGTATTCTTTCAGGAGGAACTTTACACCAAAGAATATACACATCTGCTCAACAAGGCGAACAAGCGTCTGGAAATTGTTGCCGGACTGATCAAAGCGACCGATGTGATCGACTTGATCGTCGAGATCCTGCGCGGCAGTTCCTCCGTTAAACAGGCAAAGGGCTGTCTTGTAAATGGTGTTACGACGGATATCCGCTTCCGAAGCAAAGCTTCTGAAAAGCAGGCCGCAACACTGGACTTTACCGAAACACAGGCAGATGCCATTCTGGCAATGCCGTTAAGCCGTTTAGTCGGCTTGGAACTTCTCAAGCTGCATCAGGAAAACGATACCTTGTTAGCAAATATTGCCGAATACAAAAAAATACTTGGTAATAAAGAGGCTTTACATGATGTTATCAAAAATCGTCTCAGAGCCTACAAAAAACAATTTAACGCTCCTCGTCATACAGAGCTTGCCAACATCACGGCTGCTAATTATGTCGAAGAGATCAAAGAAGAAGACTTGTACGTATTGATCGACCGCTTCGGCTATACGAAATCAGTCGACGCTTCCTCTTACTCCCGCATTGCCCCGGATACTTTGGAGGAATATCATCATATCGTGCCGCTTCGCAATATTGATAAATTATGTGTCTTCACCAAAGGCGGTTATATGCATCAAGTGAAAGCTATGAATATCCCGAAGGGACGTGCCAAGGACAAAGGCGTTCTGATCCAAAACCTATGTAAACTGGAAAATGATGAGCCTCTCCTTTATATTAGTTTTGAAGAATTGTTTGATTCACAGCTTCTCTTCATTACGCGAGCCGGCTTTATCAAACTGGTATCCGGTGTCGAGTTTGAAACAAATCGTCAGACAATCGCCTCAACAAAACTGGCAGAAGGTGATGAACTTGTATGCGTACAGCAGGTAGGCATTGAAGATGTGATCAACGCAGACCGTAAAGTAATTGTAATTACCGATCAAGGATTGTCTTTGGGATTTCCACTTCTCGAAGTTGGCGAACTCAAGAAAACCAGCCGCGGTGTCAAGGGTATCACTTTGATCGGTGATGATCTTGTCAAGCATGCCGGTTTTGTTACGCCGGATATGGAGCGTATAGACTTTGACGGCAAAGCGATCAATCCAAAGAAGATACGCAGCCGCAAACGTGCTGCCAAGGGACATAAATCGCAAATCGGGACCAAATAAAAGTAAAAAAATCCCCAACCGTTAGATATTATCTTAACAGTTGGGGATTTTCCTATTCACAATATTCTTTTGTCTTTACCGGAATCATTTGTCCGAAAATTACTCTGCGTCATTCTCCGCATCTTCCTCAGACTCATTTCCTTCCATCTCGTTGCCGTCAATGTCAAGGGTAACATACTCTCTGTCATCCACCTCATCAGCGAACACATCTTCAAACTCTTCCTCATCGAAATCTTCGCTCTCATCTTTGTTGAAATACTTTTCGATCACATAGAATGTTCCTGCAATCGCTGCGCCTATAGCTGCTGCCCCGACCAAAAATTTCATCATTTTCTTCATATGCCAATACCTCTTTCCTTATATTGCAATTAATGTGCTGGTTACAAACGATCCGCTGTACTAACCTCTGGTTGTCAGCTTCTTCATAATGTGGAACAAATAAGGATCCAATCCCTTCGTCATTGCCAATGCTTCCTGAATATCGTAATCCTTAAATTCACCATTGTGATATCCTACAACACGGTTGCTGGCACCCTCACACAACAATTCTACCGCTCTGGCACCCATTGCAGATGCATATACACGATCTTTGCAAGTTGGATTGCCACCACGCTGTATATGACCTAGGATCGTTGCTCTCGTCTCTACTCCGGTAGCAAGCTCAATAACCTTAGCCATCTCATTGGAATTACCGATACCTTCTGCATTAACAATAATATGATTCTTCTTACCCATCTTACGGCGATCCTGAATCTTGGTAATAATACGCTGAATATCACCATGATATTCCTCTGTGGTCAAAATGTACTCTGCACCACTGGCAATACCGGTCCACAATGCAATGTGTCCTGCGGTACGTCCCATTACCTCGACGATACTGCAACGCTCATGAGATTCTGACGTGTCACGCAGGCGATCGATTGCCTCCATCGCTGTGTTGATCGCTGTATCGAATCCAATCGTATATTCCGTACAAGCAATATCAAGATCAATCGTTCCCGGAACACCGATCGTGTTGATGCCCTGCTCAGAGAGTCTGCTTGCACCATTAAAGGAACCATCTCCACCAATAACAACAATTCCGTCAATGCCGTGTTTGCGGCAGATCTCAGCACCCTTCATCTGATATTCTAATTTCTTAAACTCCAGACAACGCGCTGTATAAAGGATTGTACCGCCAAGCTGAATAATATCCGATACATCGAGCGATGACATATCAAAAATATCTTCTTCCAAAAGTCCTGCAAAACCGCGACGAATACCTTTGACATGTAATCCATTCGCAATACCGGTACGTACTACCGCACGTATCGCTGCATTCATACCCGGTGCATCTCCACCGCTCGTCAATACGCCAATCGTTTTTACTGCATTGCTCATTATCTAGTCCCCCTTGCTTCTCTTGCTGTAATTTCTACGCTGCAACCTTCTAACAATGCAACGCATTTCATATAAATTCTACGCTAAAATCAACTATTTTTCAATACTCTTTTCTTTAATCGCCACAGATTCTTTTCCATATTCTTCCAATGCACCTTCAGCCACCAGTCTTCGTGCATTCGTCTCATACGATCTTGGCAATTTTTTTACCTGATGCTCTTGCTCCAGGTAAATACAGATCGTATCAGTGCCATCCTCGCTAACTACCTGCTGCAACAGCTTTTTCTCTACGGCTAAGTAAGCTTCCTTATTAGCAAACCGAATCCATAATTCACAAGGAATGCGGTCAAAAGGGATAATATCCTGACATATCACTTTGCCGGCTTTATTTTCTTCCGTCTGTGCCCGTCCCTTGACAAAAACTTTCGACCCCTCCACTAACAAATGTTTCTTCTTTTCATAGGTCTGAGGAAATACTATAATTTCCACTGTCCCATACAGATCCTCGATCGAAGCGATCGCCATCATCGTATTATTTTTTGTTGTTTTCACGATTTTATTCACGAGCAGACCTCCGATGACAACACGTTCACCATCTGTAACACTGTTGTCTTCCTGCTCTTCTTCGGCTGCAAAATCGGTCGAAATACAGGTACAATTTTTTTTCATCAAAGCAACATATTCTTCCAACGGGTGCCCACTGACATAGATTCCCATCACCTCTTTTTCATAAGTTAGCAGCTCCTCCTTTGGGAACTCCTCTACATTCGGCAATGGATACTGCTTTGCTTTCGCAAAGCCCTCGTCACCAAGATCAAATAACGATACCTGTCCTGCCATATTGTTACGCCTGTCTTTGCTGACAGCATCCATAATATTCGCATAGGCAATGACCTTTTGATGACGGTTGCCCGGAAGCGAATCCATCGCACCGGATTTAATAAGATTCTCCACCACATGCTTATTCACTTCTCCGGAATCCAGTCTCTCCAAGAAATTTTGGAGTGAAGTATAGGCTCCCCCACTTTTTCGCTCCGCAACAATACGCTCGATCACATTCACGCCAATCCCCTTGATCGCGGACATTCCAAAACGAATTCCACCATCCGCAACCGAAAAGTCTGAATAGCCTTCATTAATATCCGGCGAAAGCATCGGGATGCCCAGTTCTTTACAGTTCATTGTATAGTGTATTACCTTAGACGTATTATCACGCACAGATGTCATCAGTGCTGCCATAAACTCTATCGGATAATGACATTTCAAATATGCCGTCTGATAGCTCACAACCGCATACGCTGCCGCATGCGATTTGTTAAAGGCATACTTCGCAAAATCGATCATTTCGTTATATATTTTATTAGCAACTTCCTCGGAAATGCCGTTTGCAATACAACCCTTAACGCCCTCTGCTTTATTGCCATATACAAAGTTTTGACGTTCTGCCTCCATGACCTTTTCTTTTTTCTTAGCCATCGCACGGCGTACCAGATCGCTTCGGCCAAAACTATATCCGGCCAGACTGCGCACGATCTGCATTACCTGCTCCTGATACACAATACAGCCATACGTCGGTGCCAAGATCGGCTCAAGCTGCGGGCAGTCATACACAATGCTGTCACGGTTATTTTTGCCCTCTATATATTGTGGAATGAAATCCATCGGACCCGGACGGTACAACGCATTTCCTGCCAAAATATCTTCCATACACTCTGGTTTAAGCTCCGTCATAAAGCTCTTCATGCCACCGCTTTCCAACTGGAAGACACCGTCCGTCTTACCGGCACTGATCATGTCAAACACTTCTTTGTCATCAAATGGAATGCTAAGAAGCGTATCGTCTTCGATTCCTGCCATTTTAGCTGCATTTTGTATGACTGTTAGCGTTCGAAGACCCAGGAAGTCCATCTTAAGCAGCCCCAATTCTTCTAATACCGTCATCGTATACTGCGTCGTGATCGTTCCATCAGACGCCTTGGACAATGGAACATATTCGTCTACCGGCTTAGGACTGATCAGTACACCGGCTGCATGCATCGAGGTATGTCTGGGAAGTCCCTCCAGCCGCATGGACATATCGATCAAATTCTTAGCTTGTTCATCTGATTCGTAAATTTCACGCAATTCCGGATTGACCTGCAATGCCTCTTTGATCGTAACTTTTGCTCCCTGCTTTGGCATCGGGATCTGCTTGGCGATCACATCCACATAATTATACGGCAGATCCAGCACACGCCCTACATCTCGGATCGCATTTCGTGCTGCCATCGTACCAAAAGTCACGATCTGCACAACGTGATCTTTGCCATATTTACGCACTACATAATCAATCACTTCCGGTCTTCGCTCATAGCAAAAGTCAATATCGATATCAGGCATCGTAACACGTTCCGGATTTAAGAAACGCTCAAACAACAGATCATATTTGATTGGATCGATGCTGGTAATGCCAAGCGAATATGCTACAATACTTCCTGCTGCACTGCCTCGTCCCGGTCCAACACTGATCCCATTTTCTCGCGCATAGCGAATGAAGTCCCACACGATCAGGAAGTAATCAACAAAACCCATTGTCCGAATCGTATCCAATTCGTAATCCAGTCTTTCCTGCAGTTGCGTGGTGATCTCTTCATAACGCTTCTTCATGCCATCCTGGCAAAGTTTTTGCAGATAACTATCCGCTGTAAATCCCTCCGGGACATCATATTTCGGAAGTTTATATTTACCAAACTCAATCTCCACATGGCACCGCTCAGCGATCTTAGAAGTATTCTCTAACGCCTCCTGTGCATAAGGAAACAGTGCTTTCATCTCGTCTTCGCTCTTAAGATAATACTGTCCTCCCTCATAGCGCATGCGATCTTCATCCTGTACCTTTTTCTGCGTTTGTATACATAGTAATATATCATGTGGTTCTGCATCTTCTGCCGTGATATAATGCACATCGTTGGTTGCAACCAAAGGAATCTTTAACTCCTCACTCATACGCAAAAGCCCTTGATTCACGGTTGCCTGATCTGCAATTCCATGATCCTGCAATTCCAGGTAAAAATGATCTTTCCCAAAAATATCATATAGGCGCTCTGCCTCTTTCTTGGCTGTCTCATATTGTCCATACCTAAGTGCCGTGGCAACTGCTCCGGCAAGGCATGCACTAAGCGCGATCACACCTTCGTGATACTTTTCAAGCACTTCATAGTCAACACGAGGTTTATAATAAAATCCTTCGGTAAATCCTTTGGATACGATCTTGATCAGATTCGAATATCCAACGTTATTCTCTGCCAATAACACTAAATGATTGTAACGGCCTTCTCCCTTCGTTACCTCACGATCAAAACGCGATCCCGGTGCAACATATACCTCACATCCGATCACAGGATTGATTCCTGCCGCTCTTGCTGCACGATAAAATTCAATAACACCGTACATATTACCATGATCGGTAATGGCAATATTCTTCATTCCCAATTCTGCAGCTCGCGCGATCAGCTCTTTGATCTTACAGGAACCGTCCAGCAAAGAATATTCGGTATGCACATGTAAATGCGTAAAACTCATAGTAAACCTCCATGTTTCCTCAGCCTGCAGCTTCTTTACAGGGCATCCGGAAAACGATATAGAAAATGCAAAAAGGCAAAGTTAGCACTTTGCCTTTTGTGTTACCCAAATAATATGTTTGGTTTGTCCATTATGCCTGTGCCGCACTAAGGTACTTCTCAATTTCATCCATGGCATTTGTCTCATCATCTCCATCAATCGATACTACGACCTCTTCTCCTGCGGAGAGTCCTAAAGACATAAGTCCCATAATGCTCTTAGCATTTACTTTCTTATTTTCACATTCAACATAGATACGACTGTCATATTGACTTGCAACCTGAACCAATACTGCAACCGGTCTTGCCTCTAATCCGTTCTTTAATTGGATTTTAATTTTCTTTGTTATCATGACCTTTCCTCCTTTGGTTTGAGGCTGATTTCTTGTTCCGCCCGCAAACGCTCTGCAATTTCACTTAACTTTCGTAAACGATGATTTACTCCCGACTTTCCAAGTGGCTTGGATAATTTCTGTCCAAGCTCTGCCAATGGCAGATCAGGATATTCCAATCGCAACTCTGCAATCTCGCGTAGCCCATCGCTTAACCAGCGAACCCCTTTGGCAGTCTCTATGTACTGTATATCTTCAATCTGTCTCGCAGCTGCAGTTACTGTTTTATGAATGTTAGCCGTTTCACAGTTGACCTGTCGATTTACTGAATTACGTACTTCTTTCAAAATACGAACATTCTCAAAATCCATCAATGCCTGATGTGCCTCCATAACATTTAAGGTGTCCACGATCATAGAACCTTCTTTTACATATAAGACATGATATTTCTTTCGATCTACAATCTTCGCCTCAATTTGAAAGAAAGCCACGATCTGCTGCAATTGCAAACAAAACGACTCTGATAACACTGCAATTTCGAGATGATACGCCTTCTCCGGATTAGTTATTGATCCTGCCGCCATAAACACACCTCGCAAATACGCACGTTTGCAACATGTATTCTGCACTAAGCGGCTTGGAATCGTCGACAGATCGCCCCATCGATCCTCTGATTCACTCAATAATTTAATCGCTTTTAGGATCTCATATGCCTTGTCCTGCGCCAATACCAGCAAATGATACACTGGCGTTCTTGTCAGCAAACTATGGTTCCGGATCCTAATCTGCGTTTCCGCCTGAAACGCCATCTTTATTAAGATATAAGATTTTCTCGCTACTGTCAAGTTTTCCGTATGTACTTCCAAATAAATACTACCGTTCTTGCGATGTCGGATCTTACCACAAAGAGCAAAAAGCGCTGCAAATTCCGCAATCTGGCAGTGTCTTGCCGGGCTTAACTGCGAAGCAAGTTCCTCTTTCACCTTTCCAGAAAATGACATTTTCATAGCAATCTTACATTCCTTTCTAAGCCCGCTCACTTGGCGTCCCGTTCAATATCGCGATGTTCCATCTTGACCGTATATGGCAAAGATTTCATCTGTGATTCCAGGGCACGCACCATCGAAACAGACCGGTGCTTTCCTCCGGTACATCCAATACTGATCACAATCTGATTCTTTCCCTCGGCAATATAATTCGGTATAAGAAACTTCACCATTTCAAATAGCTGGCGTTGAAATTCTTTTGCCTGCGGTGCAGCCATCACGTAATCATACACCGCCGGATCATTTCCTGTCAGCGGTTTGAGCGTTGGAATATAATATGGATTTGGCAGAAAACGTACATCAAACACAAGATCGGAATCTTCCGGTATACCATATTTGAATCCAAAGGACAACAGTGTCACGAAGAAATTCTCATACTCTTCTTCTCCCAGAAAAATACGATCCACCTCATGCTTTAACTCACGTACCAGCATATGACTGGTATCTAAAATATAATCCGCACGCTTTTTGATATGGGCAAGCTCTACTCGCTCTGCCGCAATCGCCTTATCGACACGCCCCTGCAATGCTAACGGATGATTACGTCTCGTCTCCTTATAGCGTTTTACAAGCACACTGTCATCTGCCTCCAGAAACAGCACCTCATAAGGATATCCTTCCTGCTTCATCTTGTCCAAGATGTTATCAAGATCAGATAATCCCTGCAAATTACGCACGTCGATGCCAAGACCCATCTTGTCGACAGTCTCCTGCTCGTCCACCATTAACTTTGTCATCTTCGGAATAAAATGCACCGGCAAATTATCCACGCAAAAATATCCCAGATCTTCGAGCATCTTTAAAACAGAACTCTTTCCTGCACCCGACATTCCGGTAACGATCACAAATCTCATATTCGCCCTCATTTCTACATAATCGTCCAACAACAATGCCGCCGTTTTATGACGAACTATGCCGCTTCTCTGTTAATTCCTGCATATCACTGGCCGCTTCAGCGTATTACTGTTCCGGAAGTCTCTTAACTTCCGTCTCAAGGGTGACACCAAACTGCTCCTTAACAGTCTGCTGCACATGCCTGATCACTGCATCTGCCTGTGCGCAGGTTCCCTGTCCTACATTGACCACGAAGCCACAGTGTTTCTCCGACACCATGATATCACCAACCCGATATCCTTTCAATCCGGCGTCCTCGATCAATTTACCGGCAAAGTATCCTTCCGGCCTCTTAAAAGTACTGCCTGCACTTCCATATTCTAACGGCTGCTTTTCGCGGCGTTTCGCATTTAATTCCTGCATCTGCGCCTTGATCTGCGCCCTGTCTCCCTGTTCAAAAGCAAATAACGCTGACACAACGATAAGCCCCTGTTCCTGCACAATACTGTGTCGATAAGACAAATGTAGTTCTTCCGCTGAAAACAAATGGATCTTACCTGTTCGATCGATCATTTTAGCAGCTACGATCACGTCCTTGATCTCGCCACCATATGCACCTGCATTCATCGTCACTGCGCCACCGAGCGTTCCCGGAATACCTCCGGCAAATTCGAATCCTGCAAGTCCTTGATCTGCAATCCGGGCTGCAAGTGTTGAAAGCATCACTCCCGCACCGGCACTCACATAGGCTTTAGCAGTTGATATGCACTGCTTAACCCCATATTCCTCCAGCACCGCCGCTTTCTCTGTTTCACTGGCATCTGCCGGCAAAATTCGGATCTGATGCAGTTCACCGACCTGCTCTGCTTCCTTATTCATACGATGCAGCGACAATATCACACCGTCGTATCCTTCGTCCGCAACTAACAGATTACTTCCATTCCCTAATATATACCATTGCATCTGCACCTCTTCCAAATATTTAATGCACGCAGCCAACTGCTCCGCAGAGTCCGGTTCTACAAACCATTTTGCCGGCCCTCCAATTCGGAAAGTAGTATGCTTGGCAAGCGGTTCCTCCTTGCGAACCCGATCCTTGCCGACAATTTGTTCCAATCTATCTATTTCAAATATATGCATTATAACCTTACGATCCTTTCTTATTACTGTTCCAAACAATTCCTTATTGTAACAAAAAAGGCCTTGATTAATCAAGACCTTTGTAAGCGTGCGCGAGAAGATTCGAACTCCCGACCTTCTGATCCGTAGTCAGACGCTCTATCCAGCTGAGCTACGCGCACATTTCTTATGTTTTGTACGTCATCTGTACCGTACTTGATATACTATACACTAGTATTTTCAAAAATGCAAGCATTTTTTTCATTTTTTTTAATTTTTTTATTCTTTGACATAATAAACGATATGATATGACAGAACTGTTAAAGGAAAGGGAGGCTTAAGAGGATGAAAAAGAGCAAAACGAGCATTTTCCTATACCCTGAAAAAACTGCGTGACACTCTTATTTCAAAGTGCCACGCAGCCCATTATTTTAGATTGAAACTATGATCTGATTACAGTAAGCTCTCATACAGCTTCGTAATGTCCTCAACACTTGTCTCCTTTGGATTACCCGGGCGGCAAGCATCATCATATGCAGACTGTGCTAAGAATGGAATATCTTCTTTCTTAACAATATCCTTGAGATCTGTAGGGATTCCAACATCTTTGGAAAGCTGTTTTACAGCATCAACGGCTGCTTTACGATACTCTTCCTGAGACATATTCTCTGTACCTTCAACACCCATTGCCTTTGCAATATCACGATATTTCTCACCTGTTGCCTCTGCGTTATACTCCATAACAGTAGGAAGAATGATCGCATTTGCGATTCCATGTGGTGTATCATACAATGCGCCAAGTGGATGTGCCATAGAATGAACAATTCCAAGACCTACGTTGGAGAAGCCCATTCCTGCAACGTACTGACCAAGAGCCATTCCCTCACGTCCTTCCGGCGTATTGTCTACTGCTCCTCGAAGAGAACGTGCAATGATCTCAATTGCTTTGAGATGGAACATGTCGGACAATTCCCATGCTCCTGCCGTAATGTAACCCTCAATCGCATGTGTTAAAGCATCCATACCGGTTGCTGCAGTAAGCCCCTTAGGCATAGAAGACATCATCTCGGAATCGATAAATGCCACAACAGGAATGTCATGCGGATCTACACAAACCATCTTGCGATTCTTAGCTGCATCTGTAATAACGTAATTGATCGTAACCTCTGCAGCAGTTCCTGCTGTCGTAGGTACTGCAAAGATCGGTACGCTCTTATTCTTGGTATCTACAGCACCCTCTAAGCTGACAACATCCTCATGATCAGGATTGTTGATAATGATACCGATTGCTTTCGCAGTATCCATAGAAGAACCGCCACCAATAGCGATCAGATAATCTGTTCCTGCATCCTTAAATGCCTGTACACCTGTCTGAACATTTTCAATCGTTGGATTTGGTTTAATATTTGAATACAGCTCATATGCCATACCATTTTTCTCAAGTACATCCAACACTTTCTGTGTTACACCAAACTTTACCAAGTCCGGATCCGAACATACAAACGCTTTCTTAAAACCACGAATTTTAGTTTCTGTTGCAATCTCTGCAATAGCTCCTGCCCCATGATACGATGTCTCGTTTAATACAAATCTGTTTGCCATACTAGAATCCTCCTGTAAAATAATAAAAATAATTTTGTTGAAATTGCACAAATTTCTGTGTATTTTCCAAAGTTTCTAGTATAATTATACGAAATTTCCTCATAAAAAGCAAGATTCACTTTGTGAAAACTTTATAAACTACACGTCGTTATTTCACACGCAATTCATTGCGCAGCTTGCGAATCTTTCCCTGGAACTGCAAATACATATCGTATTCTCCAGGTTCCAGTCCATCCACCTGCACAGCAAAGATTTCTTTACGTCTGCCCATACGCAGTTGCGAATAATCTTGTACATATGTCTTATGCTCACCCTTAAAATACAGCTTTTCAACCGCCCCCGGCAGCATCGAATACTGCAAAAGATTCTCGCATAAATGCACGTTACCGAAGAAGGTACCACGAATACGCTGATCCGTTTTTTCCGGCATTGCTCCATGAAATTCTTCCGGCGTTGGGAGCTTACCAAACTCTGTCTGATCATGCAGTCCCATCCCCACACAAAATGATGGGATGTCCGGATGAAACTCCCAAGCCCACAAAAAGTTTTTGGTCAGCTTAAACGTCTTCTCAACTTCACCGTTTTCTCCATTGACCAACTGGATCTGGGAATGAAGTTCTGTCGTACGGTCTTGCGTGATACCGGTCAAATGGAAATACTTGTTGTATTCTTTTGTATAAAGGGCACTACCAAACTGCATCGTTTTCAAACAGTCTTTCTTGCTCTCCTGTACATATGTGCCGGCAGCCTCATCGATCGACACACGAAGTACCGCAGAATGTTCCGCATCATTGTATCCGCCATCTACCGCCCCTTTAGTACCTGTGCTATAGATCAACAATTCGTGCTCATCCATCCAAACAGCCTTATCCGGTCTTCCCATTTCGATATCAGCACCCTCTGTTTTCAAAGCGATGGCTTCCAACTCTGTATCCTGCCAGATTGATTTTGGTGCCAGCACCCAATCCAATTTGCCACTCTCCAGATCAAGCTGTGCGATCGTGTGTATACGCTTTAATGTCAACAAAAGCTTTCCGGCGCGGTACTCCATCGCTGAAAAAAGCAGCCATTCCTTACCGGTGTGGTATTTTTCTCCCAGCAAGTCAATCAGCTTAATGCGGCGTACGATCTCACCGGTATTCATATCCATCGTAAGAATACAGTCATTATAATGCTCTCCATCGGACGAAGTCACAAGATACAACGAACTATCGTGCTGTGCTAATGCAGTACCGATCGGTTCATTCAAAATATATGTGCGATACACTCTGCCCATATAATCCATTTCATGATAACGGCACGGCTGGATCTTGCCCATGCTGTTTACAATGTTAGCTGTTCGATCTGCCAGCAGAACATGACCATTCGGCATCGGTATCATACCCATCTTATAGGTACGAAGCTGCATTGAATATCGGATCGCACCATCTGCATCAAAGACCAATGGACTAAAAGCGGCACCGTTGACTGCCAGCAGCGGCATTGCTGCGGATTTATCTCCCTCTACTTCCATCACAAGATCCTTTTGGTTTTCAGGCACTTCTGAAACAAAAATACGGATCACTCGATGCTTTACAACTTTTCCTTCTCGATCGATCAGAGACAGATCTACCGTATTGCTACGTTCGAAATACAACCCCAAGATTGCCACACGATGTCTTGTTGTATAGCTGGATTCACCAACAAAATCATTGCCATTATCTCCGAACACACGATAGCGCACCTTGTACTCCTTGGAAGAGTTGAACAGGATAAGGGCTGTCTGTTTAGCCACTCCATATGGATTTGGAATAACCAACACGTGAGAAAATGTGTACAAATGCCTGTCCAAGATCCGCTCAAAAGCGTAATCGCGCAGCTGTGCCAAAAACGCCCGCTTTGGCTCTTTTCGGTACGGCGTCATAACCTTACGGTTGTCATACTGCGCCAACTCACGCTCATACATGCGATCCATTTTGTTGAGATCGCTTTCACTCAATGTGACCTTTGTTCCTTTTCTTACTTCAACAAATAATTTTTCACGTAAGTTCATATGCTCTCCCCTTTATAATTTCATAGTCAACTGAATACGCTGTTTTTTGAGATCAACACCCATTACTTTGACATCAACGATATCTCCGACACTGACAACATCCAACGGGTGTTTGACAAATTTCTTGTCCGACATTTCGGACACATGTACCAATCCATCCTGATGAACGCCGATATCTACAAACGCACCAAAATCAATAACATTTCGAACTGTCCCCTTAAGGATCATGCCCTCTTTGAGATCTTTCATCTCTAACACATCTGTTCGAAGGATCGGTTTTGGCATTTCATCACGAGGATCTCTCGCAGGTTTCTCCAATTCCTTCAAGATATCAACCAGCGTGATCTCACCAATACCAAGCTCGTCAGCCATTTTCTTTTTGTCTTTCACACGCTTCTGCAAACTGCCGGAGGCTTTGTTCTCTGTCGGTGTTTCTTCCGTCTCACCGCTCGGCAGGTCTATCGAGCCAAAGGCTTCCGCAAAGGCTGCGCCAAAGGCTGTGTGCGTATTGCGTACAACAAACTGCTGTTTCTTTTTCTTTGGAGCGGTTTTCTTCTTGGCTAATGGGGACTGCTGTTTGGCCGCTTCCGTCTGGATCTTTTTGAGTTCTTCCGTGTCAATGCCAAGCTTATCTAATAATGCATTGGCTGCATCATAAGTCTCCGGATGAACGCTCGTTGCATCCAATGGATTTTTCCCATCCAAAATACGCATAAAACCTGCACACTGTTCAAAGGCTTTCGGTCCCAGTTTTGGTACTTTTAACAACTCTTTACGTGACGTAAACTTTCCGTTTTCTTCACGATACGTAACGATGTTCTTTGCGATCACTTTGCTGATACCGGAAATATACTCTAACAGTGAAGCGGATGCTGTATTCAGATCCACACCAACTTTATTTACACAATCTTCCACAACACCGGATAATGTTTCCCCTAACTTCTTCTGATTCATATCATGCTGATACTGTCCTACACCGATAGACTGTGGATCGATCTTCACTAACTCTGCCAGCGGATCCTGCAAACGTCTTGCGATCGACGCTGCACTTCGCTGTCCCACATCAAAATTCGGAAATTCCTCGGTGGCGAGTTTACTTGCGGAATAAACTGAAGCACCTGCTTCATTTACAATAATATACTGCACAGGTTCTTTGATCTCATGCAGCATATCCGCAATGATCATTTCCGACTCGCGGGATGCCGTTCCATTGCCGACGGAGATCAGGGAAATTCCGTATTTCTGGATCAGTTTTTTCACCTCACGTTTTGCCTCTTCGACCTTGTTCTGCGGTGCCGTCGGATAGATCACCTTCGTATCTAACACTTTACCGGTTGGGTCTACCACAGCAAGTTTACAACCGGTACGAAATGCAGGATCCCAGCCCAAAACTGTCTTACCGGCAATCGGCGGCTGCATCAAAAGCTGCTCTAGGTTTTTACCAAATACTTTGATCGCACCGTCTTCTGCCTGCTCAGTCAACTCATTACGAATCTCGCGCTCGATAGCAGGCGCGATCAAACGCTTATAACTGTCTGTCACTGCCTCTTCTAACACCGGCGTTACGATCTCATTTTCCTCTGTGATCGTCTTTTTGCATAGATACGTAAGAATACGTTCTTCCGGAGCCTCCAGTTTTACCACTAGGAATTTTTCCTTTTCACCACGATTTAACGCAAGAACACGATGACCGGCAATCTTTTTAACCGGCTCCTGATATTCATAATACATCTCATAAACAGACTGCGCCTTTTCATCCTTGGCAGTTGAGGTAAGTATACCTTCTTCCCGTGTTATATCACGGATATATTTACGATAATCTGCATTATCAGAAATCTGCTCGGCAATAATATCTCTCGCTCCTGCAATCGCATCTGCAACATCTTTCACTTCTTTTTCCTCAGATACATACTGCTCGGCGATCGTTTCTAACGACTCTGTCACTTCTTGTGCCAAAATGATCTGTGCTAATGGCTCTAATCCCTTTTCCTTGGCGATGATCGCTCTTGTACGGCGTTTTGGACGATACGGACGATACAAGTCCTCCACAAGTACCTGCGTCTCTGCTGCAAGGATCTGCGCCTTCAAATCATCAGTCAGTTTCCCCTGTTCTTCGATCGTTGCAAGAACCTGTTCCTTTTTTTCTTCCAGTGTACGCAAATAAGTTAATCGCTCACTCAGATTACGGAGTTGTTCATCATTCAACGAACCATGTGCTTCTTTACGGTATCTGGCAATAAACGGGATCGTATTGCCCTCGTCGATCAGTTTTATGACCGCCTCTACCTGCTGCGGACGAATTTCTAACTCTGCTGCTATTTTCTTTACAATATCCATAGTATCCTATATTCCTTTCTATGCGCACTTTGCCTATGCATCAAGAGTAAAATAGGCAGCCACTCGATACGCGGCTGCCCTTCTTCACCTTGAACTCTTAAATTTTCCGCGCTGACAATATTTGATGTTCTCCGTCAATTAACGAGACAATGCAAATGCATCATGAACTGCCTGTGCAGCCTCATTGACGTACTTCTCTTCTACGAGAACGCTGACACGGATCTCGGAAGTAGAAATCTGCAAAATGTTTACTCCTGCATCATACAATGCTTCAAACATCTTAGCTGCAACACCTGCATTAGACATCATTCCGGCACCGACGATAGATACTTTGGCAACGTTAGTGTTCACTGTTGTCTTCTCGCATTTCAGACTTGTGTTAGCATGTCTTTCCAATGTCTCCATTGCCGTGTCTGCCTGATCTCTGGTTACCGTAAAGCTGATGTCCTGTGTTCCGCCATGCTCTACAGACTGTAAGATCATATCTACATTGATATTGTGATTTGCTAAATGCTGGAACAGCTTAAATGCTACGCCCGGCTTATTCTCTAATCCAACTACTGAAATCTGTGCTACATTTTTATCTGTGGCTACACCACTTACTAACATTTTCTCCATTTTACTTTCCTCCTTTACTACAGTTCCTTCACTTGTATTCAAACTAGAACGTACTACCAACTGTACGCCGTATTTTTTAGCCATCTCAACAGAACGATTGTGCAATACACCGGCACCAAGACTGGCTAATTCCAACATCTCATCGTACGTGATCTCGTCTAATTTACGAGCATTTGGTACGACACGTGGATCTGCAGTAAAGACACCATCTACATCTGTATAAATCTCGCAGGCGTCTGCATGTAATGCAGCTGCCAATGCTACTGCTGTCGTATCGGAACCACCTCTTCCGAGTGTTGTGTAATCATCAAACTTATTGATTCCCTGGAATCCTGTAATTACTACGATACGACGATTATCCAACTCATTACGGATACGCTCCGTATCAATTCTCTTCAGACGAGCATTACCATACACTTCTGTCGTATGCATCTGCACCTGAAAAGCATTCATGGAAACTGCCGGAACACCGAGAGAGTCCATTGCCATTGCCATAAGTGCAACGGATGTCTGCTCACCTGTTGTAAGAAGCATATCCAACTCTCTGCGGGACGCCTTCGGATTAATATCCTTTGCCATATCCAACAAAACATCTGTCTGTTTGCCCATTGCAGAAAGAACGACTACTACCTGATTTCCTTTTTTGTAATCTTCAATACAACGCTTCGCCACATTAAAGATCCGCTCTTTGTTGGCAACGGAAGTACCACCAAATTTCTTAACAATTAACATATCTATCCTCTTTTCTGCTCATATTACTGAGCGGCTTATTATTTCGTCTCCGGAACACGGATCTTATTGATCACATTGCCGAGTGAATCTGCTGCTGATGCATAAGCTCCCTCTGTGATCTCTCCCGTGATAAATGCATATTCGTCCGCATATCCGGCATCAATCTCTGTCACATCGCCAAACGCTTCTTTGACCTTAGCTGCATTCTGTGACTTATCTCCACGCAAACGCACGAAGAAGCTGCTCTTGCTCTCCTCAAAAGGTTCTAAAGCGATCTTCTCGGCACTCCACTGTACCTCAACGCATTTTCCTATGTTTTTAGCGACTTCCATAACATCGGAAACGACCGCACTGGCTGTTGCCAGCTTGCCGGCGCCCTGTCCATAGAACATGACATCTCCAACCATATTTCCTTTTACTAAAATAGCGTTAAATACATCGTCTACGCTATATAATGGGTTCTCCGGATAGATCAGCACCGGTGCAACTTTTGCGCTGATGCGATCTCCATCTTTCTTGCTGGAACCAAAAATTTTTACTTTGGCCCCGATCTTACCGGCATATACGATATCACGGTCTGTGATCTTGGTAATTCCCTCTGTATAAACATCGTTAAAATCCAGTGTCTTGCCATAAGCAAGAGAAGTTAAGATTGCGATCTTGCGGCAGGCATCATATCCTTCCACATCTGCAGTCGGATCTGCCTCTGCATAACCAAGCTGCTGCGCCTCTTTGAGCACTGTGTCAAAATCAGCTCCCTTATTGGTCATCTCTGTCAAAATAAAGTTCGTTGTACCGTTTAAGATACCGGAAATCTCCAATATCTCATCCGGATTCAAAGAACTCTGCAGTGGGCGGATAATCGGAATACCACCACCAACACTGGCCTCAAACAAGAAACTTACATTGTGGTCTTTTGCTATCTGAATAAGCTCCGGTCCAAAATCAGCCACCAACGCTTTGTTGGATGTGCAAACACTCTTCCCGGCCTCCAAACTAGCCTTTACAAACTCATAGGCAGGGTGTAATCCTCCCATCGTTTCTACAACCACATGAACCTCCGGATCATTTTTGATCACTTCAAAATCATGTACCAGCACTTCCTCTACCGGATCTCCCGGAAAATCTCTCAAGTCCAGCACATATTTTGTACAGATCTCATCCCCGATGCGTTTTGCGATCATCGCATTGTTCTCGCGAATAATATCAAAAACACCGGATCCGACTGTTCCGTAGCCTAACACACTTACGTTAATCATAGTTTCCTCCATTTCTCTGCCAATGTATTTTTATTTATGTCAGATGCCCCCTTACAAAAAGGAGCATAGAGCACACTGCTCATTTACTTTGTGATCCATGCTAAATATGCATTGATAAACGGATCCAGATTGCCATCCAAAACGTCTTGCACATTACCGATCTCAGCACCGGTACGATGATCTTTGACCATGGTATACGGCTGCAGCACATAGGAACGGATCTGGCTTCCCCAGCCAATCTCTTTGGATTCGCCTCGGATACCGCTCGCCTTTTCCAACTGCTCCTGCTGTTTTAAAATATACAGCTTTGCCTTGAGCATCTGCATTGCCTTATCCTTATTCATATGCTGTGAACGTTCATTTTGGCACTGTACCACGATCCCTGTCGGGAAATGGGTAATTCTAATTGCAGAAGAAGTCTTATTGATATGCTGACCACCCGCTCCACTGGAACGATATGTATCGATACGAATATCATCATCTGCGATCTCAACATCAAGATCTTCTTCGATATCCGGCATGACATCACAGGATACAAAGGATGTCTGCCGTTTGCCGGCTGCATTAAACGGTGAGATTCTCACCAAACGGTGCACTCCATGCTCTGATTTCAGATAACCATACGCATTTGCGCCATTGATCTGCAGCGTAACTGATTTATAACCCGCTTCATCACCATCCAGAAAATCCAGCATTTCAACTTCAAATCCATGCTTTTCTGCAAAGCGCTGATACATACGGCACAACATACTTGCCCAGTCGCAGCTTTCTGTTCCACCGGCACCGGCATGAAGCGTTAATATTGCATTGTCTTTGTCGTATTCTCCACTCAAAAGTGTTTCAATACGCAGGGATTCATATTCCTGCTCAAATTGCTGCAGTGAATCTTCTACTTCCTCCAACACGCTGACATCATTTTCTTCCTCCGCGATCTCAATCAACATCAAAATATCATCGCGGGCGCTCTCCAATGACTCATAGCGTTCTATCACGGATTTCAGCTTTTTGGACTCCTGCACGATCTTGGCAGAATGTTCCGGGTCATCCCAAAATCCCGGATCTTCCATTGTCTTGTCCAGTTCTTCCACTCGATCTCGTTTATTAGCGAGGTCAAAGTGAATTCCCCATTTCAAGCAGTGGCTGTTCATAGTTTGCAAGCGTCATTTTGACTCTGTCAAACTCTACCATACCAACTCACCTCTTTCTATATTTTATCAATTATATCCTTCCGGCTCACGATCCGTGAACCGGAAGGCACTATAATACTTATTATGCACGGCGTCCGCAGCACTGTTTGTACTTACGTCCGGAACCGCATGGGCACGGATCGTTTGGCTGTACCTTCTTGGTTGTACGGCGCTTTGGCTGTGCCGGCTGAGACTCATCCTTATTCGTTCCGGTAACCTTAGCAACCTGCTCACGCTCTACTTTCTGCTCGATCTTGATATGTGTGAGCGCTTTTACAGTCTCCTCTGTGATCGAATCAATCATTGCATTGAACATATCAAATCCGGCGAATTTGTATTCCACAACCGGATCTCTCTGTCCATATGCCTGTAATCCGATACCTTCACGAAGCTGATCCATATCATCGATATGATCCATCCACTTGTTATCAATAACTCTCAACAGAATAATTCGCTCAACCTCACGGATCTGATCCGGATCAGGGAATTCTGCCTCTTTTGCCTCATATACCTTAACGGCTTCCTCTTTGAGTTTCTGTGCCAGATCCTCTCTGGTACCATGTTTTAACATCTCGTCGTCAAGCTGAATTCTCTTCAACGGTATGATCGGAAGCAAGACATTATTTAACTCCTGTACATCCCAGTCTTCTGCACTGCCATCCTCCGGAATGACTGAATTTACGCAATTTTCCACTTCATCGGTGATCATCTTGTAGATCGTATCACGCATACTCTCTCCATCCAGAACACGACGACGCTCTTTATAGATCACTTCACGCTGCTCATTATTAACACGGTCAAACTCCAGCAAATTCTTACGAATACCAAAGTTGTTACCCTCAATCTTCTTCTGTGCATTTTCGATCGCACTGGAAAGCATCTTGTGCTCTACCTGCTCTCCGTCCGGCATAGCATCAAACAGTCCCATGATTCGCTCTGAGCCGAAAAGACGCATCAGATCATCTTCCAAAGAAATGTAGAATCTGGATTCACCAGGATCTCCCTGACGTCCGGCACGACCGCGCAACTGGTTATCAATACGACGGGACTCATGTCGCTCCGTACCGATGATCTTCAGACCACCAAGTTCCGTAACCCCATCGCCAAGCTTAATATCGGTACCACGACCGGCCATATTCGTTGCGATCGTAACGGCACCCTTCTGTCCGGCATCTGCAATAATCTCTGCCTCCAACTCATGGAACTTCGCATTCAAGACTTTATGCGGAATGCCTGCTTTCTGAAGTTTAGCACTCAGATACTCAGAAGTATCAATTGTGATCGTACCGACCAAAACAGGCTGCCCCTTCTTGTGAGCCTCTACAATGTCAGCAACAACGGCATTGAACTTATCCTCTTTGGTCTTATATACTGCATCATTATAGTCAATACGCGCAATCGGCTTGTTGGTAGGTACTTCAACAACGTCCATCTCGTAAATCTCACGGAACTCTTTTTCCTCAGTCAACGCAGTACCGGTCATACCGGATTTCTTCTCGTATTTATTAAAGAAGTTCTGGAACGTGATCGTTGCCAGTGTTTTACTCTCTCTCTTGACCTTAACATGCTCTTTCGCCTCGATCGCCTGGTGCAGACCATCCGAAAAACGGCGTCCCGGCATGATACGTCCCGTAAACTCATCAACGATCAAAACCTCATCGTCTTTTACCACATAATCTTTGTCGCGATGCATCAAAGAATGTGCACGAAGCGCTAAGTTGATATTATGCTGCAATTCCAAGTTGTCCGGATCTGCAAGGTTCTCTACCTGGAAGAAACGCTCTGCCTTGCGCACACCTTCTTCTGTCAGATTTGCATTTTTATCCTTTTCATCGACAACATAATCTCCGGTTTCCTGCTGTTCCTCATTCATGAGAATATCCATCTTGGAAAGTTCTTTTGCAGTACCTTTGGTCAACTGTCTTACGAAAATATCACACATCTCATACAATTTAGTTGACTTGCCACTTTGACCGGAAATGATAAGTGGTGTTCTCGCCTCATCGATCAATACCGAATCCACCTCATCGATGATCGCATAATGAAGACTTCTCTGTACAAGCTGCTCCTTGTATACAACCATGTTATCACGCAGATAATCAAATCCAAGTTCATTATTAGTTGCATACGTAATGTCACAGTTATATGCCTCACGGCGCTCATCATTATCCATATTATTTAAGATAACACCAACCGTGAGTCCCAAAAATTCATGTACTTTACCCATCCACTCAGCATCACGCTTTGCCAAGTAATCATTGACGGTAACGATATGGACACCTTTGCCCTCTAACGCATTCAAATATGCCGGCAATGTAGATACCAACGTCTTACCTTCACCGGTACGCATCTCTGTGATACGTCCCTGATGTAAAATAACGCCACCGATCAACTGTACTCTATAATGACGCATATCCAATACACGAGTAGCCGCCTCGCGGACAGTAGCATACGCTTCCGGCAGGATGTCGTCCAATGTCTCACCATTCGCCAAGCGCTCCTTAAATTCAGGCGTCTTAGCCTGTAGCTGCTCGTCTGTGAGCTTCTCAAATTCCGGTGCTAATGCTTCAATTTTATCAACAATCGGAATGATTCGCTTTACCTCACGCTCACTGTGAGTACCAAAAATCTTAGTAAATACACTCATAATTATCTCCTAATCTAAAATTTATAACAAACCAATCTAAAGTATATCATTATCCCCTTTCAAACGCAAGGGGTGCCAACAGCAATTTCTCGTTCTCAAAAAAAAGAGAAGACTACTTATCGATTGCTCTCAAAATAGTCTTCTCACGCTTATCTTTCTCTTTACCTAATCCCTAAGGATCTTATACCTTACCTATAATCTCTCTAAAATTCCGGCTCGATCAATCCGAAAGTGTTGCCTTTACGCTTATAAACAACATTGACTTCATCTGTCTCTGCGTTACGGAATACATAGAAATTATGTCCTAACAGATCCATCTGAATACATGCTTCTTCCGGATCCATCGGCTTCATTGCAAATCTCTTAGAACGGATGATCTTGATCTCATCATCATCATGGATCTCTTCCTCAACAAACGCTTTACTAAGACTAGCTGCCGTCTGTTGCTGATCTACCAATTTATTTTTGTATTTGCGAAGCTGTCTCTCAATGATCTCCTCTACAAGATCAATGGATACATACATATCATTGCTTACCTGCTCAGCACGTACAATATTTCCTTTCATTGGAATCGTAATCTCGATCTTTTGTCTCTCCTTCTCGACACTTAACGTCACGTGAACTTCGGTTTCCGGAGTAAAATAACGCTCTAATTTGCCAATCTTCTCATAGATGGCTTCCTTGAGTCCTTCTGTAACATCGATATTCTTTCCGCTGATAATATACTGCATAGTTACCACTCCTTTGCTGTTTAATGGTTATATTATACCCCAACTCGTCCACAGAATCAAGTGAAAATGCACAATTTTCATTTTGTAATAAGAAATTTATTATGCAATTTTTACAATTTCATATCATATAACGAATATAACCCGCGTTTTGCAATGCATCACATTACCCATTAGCGACGTGCGCCGCAAGGTGCACGCACAAAACGGACATTCCTGTTCGGAATGTCCGTTTCTATTTCGTATAAGATATAGTTTGGGATATTATATTCTAAAAATTATCCCAACTTAGCCTTTGCTGTCTCTACTAAGCTAGCAAATCCTTCCGGATCACTGATTGCCATCTCAGACAACATCTTACGGTTGATATCGATCTCAGCCAATTTCAAACCATACATAAAACGGCTGTAAGATAAACCATTCATTCTAGCTGCTGCATTGATACGAGCGATCCAAAGTCTTCTGAACTGTCTCTTTCTCTGCTTTCTGCCTGCGAAGGAAGAGGTAAGTGCTCTCATGACAGACTGCTTTGCAACACGGTACTGTTTAGATCTTGCTCCTCTGTATCCCTTTGCCAGCTTTAATACTCTATTATGTTTCTTCTTTGCGTTTAATCCGCCTTTAATACGTGCCATTATTACGTTCCTCCTTCTATTATTTTGAATATGGAAGCATGCGCTTCATCATCTTTGCGTTTGTTGCATCAACCTCAACAGCCTTACGAAGAGTTCTCTTTCTCTTAGTAGACTTCTTGTTCAAGATGTGGCTCTTGTTTGCTTTCATCTTCATCAATTTACCTGTTCCAGTTGTTTTAAAACGCTTTGCTGCTGCACGCTTTGTTTTCATTTTTGGCATGATAAAATCCTCCTTAACATTTGTTTATTTATTAAAGAATGTTTCACAGAAACTTCTGCAAATAACACACTTTATTAGCGCTTCTTTGACAAAAACATTACCATGGATCTGCCTTCCATCTTCGGCGGCTTATCCACAACCGCAATATCCTCTACCTTTTCAAAGAAACTGTCCAGGATCTGCTTACTGTAATTGATATGTGTCATCTCTCTTCCGCGGAAACGAAGTGTAACTTTTACTTTATCTCCTTTTCCTAAGAACTTTCTTGCATGATTTGCTTTGGTGTTCAAATCATTGACATCAATATTTGGAGAGAGGCGAACTTCCTTAACTTCCATCGTTTTCTGCTTCTTCTTGGCCTCTTTTTCCTTACGTGCCATTTCATAACGATATTTGCCGTAATCAATAATCTTACATACCGGTGGCTTTGCACCCGGAGCAATCTTTACTAAATCCAGATCTGCCTCTCGTGCAAGTTTCATCGCATCTCTAGCTGACATAATGCCAAGCTGCTCTCCGTCCTGTCCAATCAGACGAACCTCTTTGTCTCGGATCCTCTCGTTAATCATTAAATCGCTAATGGTCGTACACCTCCAACTTTCTTCATACTCTTTTTCATTTTACCCAAAGAAAAAAACGCGGGTTTCAAAGAGAAATCCACGTTCTTGCAAAAGGAAATAATATACCATAATACAATGATTATATATATTTTATACACTTTTTAGTAACCCAAGTCACTTGCTCGTGCTAAGGTGAGAGTGGATACTCTTCTTTGGTTGTGTATGATCACACAACAGTCATATACTAACACATCTTTTTTTGGGTGTCAATATCTTTTTTTGGGGGCAGCACTCTTTTTTTAGGCTACACTCTTTTCGGGGAGTCATCACATTTTTACGACTCTTTGTAATAGCTTTGTACGATCGCGATGATATCCCGCTCTGCACTTGGGGTCTGGGCAATGATCCGGTCGATCCCAGCTAACATGGATGCCTTTGCCTCATCATTTTCTGCCATGCGTTCCCGTAGTTTTTGGCGGCGTATATTTAAGGCATGACGCACCTCCACCATTTCTTTGGGATCTATGATTGCTAATGTCTGACTTAGCCAGATATCCGGTGTCGCAACATGATTATCACGCAGCAATTCCAGCAATTGATCCTGCACAAGCTGCAGTTGTTTTGTATTTTCCTGGAATTTGCGTTCATACTCCTTGGCACGCACATATTCCTGCCATATCTTTTCAAACTCCGCAGCATCTTTCACCTGAAACTTAGCCCGATCATAATCCAACAGACTGCGGTTATTAATGTATTTGATCTTGACACGGTTTAACAACGTCGTCGCCTTGTTGATCTTTTTGCCTAACAACGCCGCTTCTGTCCGATTACGCAATGATTCCGCAAATATTACCGTGGCAGAAATTGCCGCCAGCAATATCGTTCCCAAATATGGATATGTCATATCTACTTCCATCGCATAGTACAACACAGCAAACAATACAAACAACGATATAATAAGAAGAATGACAAACTTTGCCATCTTTTTCAGCATTCTCTGATTGGCGATCACCTGACGCTGCTGCCGGTGAAGATCTTTTTTCGTCTCATCCAGCTTTTCAATATCTCCATTGATCGATGTCTGATACATTTCGGCATCATACATTTTCTTTACTTCTCTGCCAAGAACTTCCTCATACGGATCTAATAATCGGATCTGTGCATCCGTGATCGTGAGGCTGCGATTTTTGTACTGATTGCGTTCACGAGTCAGGTTCATGATACGTTTGCTTAAGTCATGCAGCGTATCTTTTGCTTCGCCGGATATTTCATCGATCCGCTGAATATCCGTCAATCGCTCACTCACCTTGTCATACTCGACCGTCGCCAACTCACGCTGATGTTCTATTTCACGGATTGCCTCACAGCACTCTGTGACAAGTCGCTTGCTTTCTGCAACATCTCCCGGTATTAATTCATTATCATCAAACGCTTCCGGCAAAGTTGTTCCCTCATTCGATACTGTTTTCTGTGTCTGTGCACGCCTGCGGTCAAATTCTTCCTGTGCCAAACGCATCTGCTCTGCCAATTCTGCTGCTTCCTGCTCTTTCTTTTCCCTACGTCTACGATTCCAAAATGCCATACCTTCCGCCTTTCTGTATATTATATACTGATCTGCTGACGATACTCCTCTTTCCATTCTCGGATCATCTCATCGATACGATCATAATATTCCGGCAGCTTTCCATTACTCGCCGGAAAACGCATCTTTTTGATCTGTCGCACTTTTACAGCGATCGAACAGCGTTTTTTACATTCTTTGTACTGATCTTCGATAGAGACCAGCCGATCCGGTAATAACCGCAACGTACTTACCGCCTCCTGCCAGGCTTGTTCATTTCCGGACAGGTGTAGTGCCGCCAAATAACACTGTAGACTTTTCTCTTTTTTATTTGTCTCATATGCCCGCAAAAAATAATCCGATGCCTGCAAATACTCACCCAGCAGACCAAGTGCCACGCCGATATTATGATAAAGCGGTGCATATTCTGCCGGACTTGCCTGCATCATATCCTCACTACGTAAGATTGCCTGATATCCCTCGACCGCACTTTCATAGCAGCCGCTCTGTAACTGCGTATCAGCCTTGATCTTACGGCATTCTCTCTCCGGAAGATGCTCTGTTTCTTCCATAATATGTACCATTTCATTGATCTGAGGTTCATCAAAATAATCGCAGCTGCAGCAGATTGTCACAACAACATCTTTTAACGCATCCTCTCGTGTTGACATTGCCTCTAATTTATCAGCAAGTTCTGTTAATGCCAGTTCCTCCCTGACCCAGCTTACGAAGCCTTTGCCAAAAATATCCCTCTGCAGCAGATAAATATTGTGCGCAATAAAATAACATACTTCTTCAATGGAATATACCCGCGTATCCCCTAATTGGAAGTGATACGGCCGTTTTGCAAGCCTGCCGCAGCACTGTATCAATCGTCCCATAAAAACCTTACCTTTCTGTGTCTTCAGTTACAGACTAAAAACACAACGAACACCTCTCATTTATAGACGGATACATCGTTCCCATATCCGGTTGCTCGTCGGTGATATTTCTCCGAATCCATTATCTTTCAGCGTGATCACTGCCGTCTCCCGATTCGAAAAACGTACCCGCACCGTAAATCGTGTCGTTTTATTTTCTCTTCCTTGAAAACCACTCAATGACAACATATGTATTTTGGTCTGATGTTTGATCACATCCTGGACCGCGATCTGAATCTCATATTCCTTATCCGGGATCACATCAACACTAGCATCAACCTCTTCCCAAAGACTTCCTGCTTTTGCCAAAACCACATCCTGCATCTGCGCCTCATGATAAACCCGCAGAGATACATTGGCCGTGATCATATCCTCATCTAACAAAATACATTGATCCAGCTTACCCTCTCCACTAAATTCTCTAGCCGCATAACAGGCACCTTTCGTAAAAATATTATTTCCCCGGAACACTCGACGGCCATTACATAACTTTTGCAATGCCTCTTTGGCCCACTCGCCATCAAATGCATCCCCCTGCGCATACAACGTTGTCACGGCCTGCTTATGCATTGCTGTCTCTGCAATATTCACGAATGCATACTGTGCATCTACCGACTCTTCCTCTAACATAGAGTAGTCAAATACATTTGTCAGATTCTGCGTTGTAACACCGACGATCCAAGGAATAGTTCGCCTGTCCACTGTAATCTGTGAATAGAGCAACTCCTCCTTATTGAATAAAAACAATCCTACATTGTTCAGCCATAATTCTTTCGGCTGACTCACCGCATAATACATATAACTTAGACGATAATTTTGTATAGACATGCGCTCCGGATACAAATTAAGCTTTTTGCCAACCTGATGCAGCAATTTGGTAAGTGCCGGCGTCTTGTCATGCACTGTAATGACCAGATGTTTGATCCTTTGCTCCGGAAACTGCTGTGTCACTGCACTAAGCAGCTTGAGCAGATACCGTTCTAACACCATTTCCGTTTGAAAAGTGTGTCCCCCTGCTTCAAACGATGTTTTCTGAAAATGTTCCAACAGGTGATCCAATATGATCTCCTCACCACCGTCTCCCTCCTGATCCGGAAAGCGCCACGTTCCCGAAGCTTTTAACCACTTTAACGCCATCGGAAACTCATATACCATCTCACCATTAATTTCTCTGCCTAGTGGAACTGCCTCATATTCGGTGCGATCAAAGCAGGTGATCTGTGAAGCCTGTTTGCCGAGATCTATGCCCAATAATAATTGATTTTTTTCGTCCATCACACACCTCCTACAACGGTTCAAAGATCGACGCTGCTATCTCTCGCTCCATTGTGAATGATTCCATTAAGTCGATCAATTTTTCATCTTCTCCGGAATTTTTAGCCGCCATCATCTCATTTAACTTCGCATATCTGCTGCCGGTATCCGGATGAATATCGTCTTTGCCTGTCGTAATTTCCTGCACTTCACTACGATGATCCTTACCATTATAATGTTCTGTAATATAATACTCTAACCTTTCATCCTCGAACAGTACAAATTCCCTGACATGGATCCCCGCAAAAACATTGTGCATCTTCACTTCTGCATATTTTCCTTTGTCAGCTCCCACATAAATCCGGTAATGCAATGCCACATCATGATCCGGATTTGCGATATATTCCACATAAACCTGATCCAGCACATGCTCCGGCAGACTGATCTTGCCATAAAAATTCCGGTAAAAGGCAAATATCATCTTTTGATCATATAACTTTCCTACATGGTAATCTGCAAATTTTGCTTCCTCTTCAGAAAGCTCTGCTTTACCGCTCATGTGCTTTAATACCGCCAGCAAACACGGCATATCCTCTTTCTTCTGCACATCCACAAAATAATCTGCGAACAGTTCTTCCGGTAATTCACGTCCACGCAGCAAATATTCATAAGCCATCCACTTCTTAAACGCACGTATAATCTGCTTATTGCCCGCATGCTCTTTATATTGTGCAAATACCGTAAAAACCTCCGGCACCACTTCTCCCGAGAAAATACTCTGTGCTAATAACCGCTCTTCCAAAGACTCTCTCGAAAGATCCCCTGCTGCCTGCCACAGACAAACTAACTCTGCAACGGTACCACTGAAAAAACGCATCAAATATTTAAGGACCGGCTCGCTATACGCATTTTCTGTAAATAATTTCCAAGCCAGGCATAACATTCTCTCATCCGGCACTGCAGAAGCATCCTGAAATGCCTGTTCAGAAATTGTCTGCAATCTCTTTATCGGAATCCCTTCAAAACCAAACTGTAAAATTCCTTCCATCGCTTTCGCAAAACATTCACACCAGGCACAATATTCAATCATGCGTCCCCTCCCGCCGGCTTCTACTGTCGTCCAGTCGAGCTGTTCCAATGCTTCCTCCAAACGACCTCGTTCTCCTCGCTGATAAAAATACTGCATCTGCTTTAACTCTAGCGCATGACGGTAGTTCTCACGAAGCCCCTCACACTCCAAAAGCTGTGCACGGAGTTCTACCGTTTCTGCAGTGTCCACCACCTGCTTTGAAGCCTGTTCTCCCAACGCCAGCAATAATGCCCGGTTCTGTTTATCAAAGCGGTAACATACCTCTTTCATCCCATCCATTTCCAATAATGGTTTCAACCGATACCAGGAATCATCTGCGTAGCGGTGATATTCCCGATCGATCAAAAAGAGCTTTGCCCGACTTGTAGCACAAGTTATAACCGCTTTCCCCTTTACAAACGGTGCAAAATGCTCCTCAGATAGTTCCGGATGGCTCACATAGACCCCCACCATATTCGGATTATCGCAGGTAATCTCATACTGAAGAAGAAACCCAGCCAATTGAACTGCCATCTCTTTGTCAAGCACTTCTTCCGTAACAAACTCATTGTATAACACACCAAGATTCGTACTGATCCTGCCCTCACGCAGTTGCTTCCACGTAAAGTTCTGCATCAGTGTGCGATAAGATTCATATGTCTCCGGATCTTTGTCCTTTTGCCGCACAACGTAAGCATATAACATCGCCTTTTTATCGACAGTCAGATGGTTATCATATAGGAAATACAAAAGCACAGAATGCGTAAATGCCATTGTTTCCTTCTCATCGATCGAATACATATAATATTCGTATAGTTCCGTAATTTTAAGATTATGATTCACACCACGCTCATACCAAACAAAGGCATCTTTCGTTGTGATCTGTCCCCTCATCAGCATCTTGCAGATCACTGTTAATATCTCATCCTCCGGATAACGCTCGTACAGTAATGTCATATCCTCCAACACTCCTGCCGAATACTGACGCAATCTTCCTGCCAGATACACATAGCGCAATGCCGTCTCTTTTTCAATAAAGTGGTTCTTGCAGCCCCAGTGAAGTGCCTGAACGATCACTTCAGAAAGTTCCGTTAAATACTTCGGTGTATCATTTAATATCTGACAGATCTCCAAATAAAAGATTGGACTGTAGCATCCATCAGTAAGCTGTTCTAATATTGTCGTAAACTTCTTTTTTTCAGACTGCAACTCCGGATCCAGATACAAAAGGCACCAGAGCACCTGTGCATCCTGTCCTGTCTCCTCATAGCAATCACGTATCTGACGGATGCACCCTTCCTTTACTGACTCGTCATCCGTCCAGATCCCCTTCAGATAGCAAAACCCCGCATAGCGCTCCGGATGTTCTTTCCTTAGCTCTTCCGCCTGCTCCTCCAGACTATTCAACCCTTTTGTCACAACCTCTGCCTGGTGTTCCATAATGGCAAGATGGATGCGATACAACTGTAGTCTGGTGCTGTTTTTTTCTAATCCACTCCCCTGCAAAAGCTGATCCATCTCCTGCAGATAGTCCTGCAGTGGAAGTCTGTTCATACAAAATGCCAAATGACGTTTCAACATTTGGCACAAAGTACGCTGCTCTCTGCGATTTTTCTGCGCCTTTTCATGCTGTACTCCCGGTTTGACTGCCACGACAGAAATCTTAATGGTCTGTCTCGTATTTTTTATCTCAATGCGGGCATAATTCTTCCCCATAACCATCTGTTCCGGATCAATCTCATACTTGCAGACAAAACGATCCCCTACAAACTCTTCTGTTGTAATATGTGCATTCTCTATACGAAGAAAGGACGCATCAGAACATATCTGAAACTCCTCGTATCCCCAAGTGTTTTTCGTGATGCTAATCTCGTCCTGAAACGCTTCTCTACAAGCATCATACTGCCTATACACCTGTTCTACAGCAATCGTAACCGGCTTCTTTTTGCCGATCGACACCAAAAAATTGTCCAATGCGTTCTTACGCCCTGCAGACGCACGCAGTCCATCATAAATTGCCTGTTTCTGTGCGTCCTTCGCCAACAATCCATCGCGAAAGGCCGGCGTGTCAAACAACTTCACCCCGGCTTCTATATCTTTTTGTACCAGTGAGACAAACTGGCTTAAATCTTCAATCTGATGTCCAGATGCCTCTGCCTTCACAGACTCCTTTGGAATGCAAAGTGGAACTTTCTCATTACCGCAGTCTGAAATGATCTGCAATACACTTTCAAAATTCTCTCCGGGTTTCACCCGCTCCATGTCGACCGATACAACGATCGTACTGTCCACGCCACGAAAATTGACCGGATCGATCGTGATCTCCGGAGCATGCGTTGTCACTATACCTTTCATCAGGTGTCTCTTCTCGTTCGATATTACAAGGCTTGTCTGATACACCTGCTTTGTAACATGGTTCCAGTCGAGTACCTCCGGCGTCACAATCACCCGTGACTGTTCATATTCATAATTTCCTTCCGCCAACCGGTTAATCTTCTCTCGCATACCGTCCTCCATGCCTGTACTAATTCCCTCAAACACCACACATTCCGATCATCTCCCCAAACCACATAATAAGTAATATATGGTTGACCAACACCTTCTGAATGTGCGAAGTTTGTGCAATTTATAGTATAGTATACCATTTCTCTTGGTCTTGCACAACACCCGACACGGGTGTATACTACCCTCAAAGAAAGGAATGACAGTTATTATGAATAAACTAGAACCAAAAGAACATTTTCATGGCAGCGATCTCGAAAAGATCGAAGAGATCTACGGTATTCCCAAGGAGAATATCATCAGCTTCTCCGCCAATGTGAATCCGCTGGGGATCTCCTATGATCTGCGCAAAGAACTTCCAAAACACTTAGATGCAATTACGCGTTATCCTGATCGGGAGTATACCTCCCTTCGAAAGTGTATTGGTGAATACGTGCATACCGACTATGAAAACATTTTGGTCGGCAACGGTTCCACCGAACTGATTTCTTTGGTAGCTCAGATCATGCAGCCCAAAAATGCATTGATCGTAGGACCAACCTACTCGGAATATGAACACGAAATTTCTTTAGTCGGCGGACGTTCTCATTACTTCCGCCTGCAGGAGAGTGACCGTTTTCTCCTCGATATCAAGGCACTCAGCAAAGCATTGACCAAAGACGTCGATCTGCTCGTGTTGTGCAATCCCAACAACCCAACCTCTTCTCAGATTGACCGTCAGACAATGCGCATTATTTTGGATAACTGCAAGGAACACGGTATTTTCGTTATGGTTGATGAGACTTATGTGGAATTTGCACCTCACCCGGAAGAAATCACCTCGATCCCGCTGGCAGAATATTACAATAATCTGATCATTTTACGCGGTATTTCCAAGTTTTTTGCAGCTCCCGGACTGCGACTGGGATACGCTGTATGCGGCAACCGTAAACTGCTGCATGAGATCGACAGCAAAAAGAATCCGTGGACGATCAATTCTCTCGCAGCTATCGCCGGCGAGATCATGTTCCGTGACAAAGCATATATTCACGATACGTATCAATTGATCGCAAGCGAACGGGAGCGTATCTGCCGGATCCTTGACACCCAAGATACTCTCACCTATTACCCGCCAAGTGCAAACTTTGTCCTTCTTAAAATACAAAAAGAAGGCGTCACTTCCGAGGATCTGTTTGACACTGCCATTCGACAGGGTCTTATGATCCGCGACTGTTCCACCTTCCCATTTCTAGATCAGAAGTTCATTCGATTCTGTTTTATGATGCCGGAAGACAACGACAAGCTGCTTGATGTATTGCTCCACAAACTGCAATAAAAAAGCAAAGCCAGCGCTTTGCTTTGCAAGAATTGCTAAAGCAATTCTTGGTGGCATAACACCACACTACGAGCAATTTCCCATAAAGTAAAAAAGCAAAGCCAGCGCTTTGCTTTGCAAGAATTGCTAAAGCAATTCAGTATTTCTATGATAGAAACGATCACCCAAGCGTGACCTTAAGAGATATCTTATTACGACCCCTAGAGGCTTTCCTTGATACGACAACCTTAACCTTATCACCAGACTGATAGTTTCTAAGGGTCTCTTTTATTGCTGCAGGTGTAGAAACATCATTATCGCCGATACGCAGGATAACATCGGCTGTCCGCATCCCCCCCTTAAAGGCAGGAGAAACCGCATTTACATCATCGACGTAAACTCCCTGCGCCAAATTCAACTTTTTCGCCTCTGCTGTGTCCACCGCACTTCCCATTACTCCCAAATAAGCATCGGTATGTCCCTGTATCATCGTCTTGATATAACCTTGTAAACTCTCAATCGCAATAAAAGCAGACTCTGAAGTTCCGGTGATATCCGTATAATTTTTGGTTAAAACGCCAATCATTTCTCCTTTGGTATTAAGCACAAAACCCGCTCCATCCTTACAATATGGTATATTCATCGTACACAGAGCAAGAGAAGAATCCGGCACAGACACCGAAAGCTGATTATTCGTGATAATGCCGGAATTAACGGAATACATAACACCATTTGGCTGTCCGACCGCTAATATTCTCGACCCCAATGCATTTTCACGCACAACTTTGCGTGTGATGATCTTTAATTTATTCCGTGTATCCTGCGAAATATCTGATTGTTTCACTCGGTATACTGCCATATTGATCCCGGTATCACAACCTGCCAACTCTACCACGGCCTCACTGCCATCTGCAAATGTTGCTACCATCTTCAGATGTTCCTGTGACGTATTATATGAAGTCAATATATACAGATACCTCTTAGATTTTTGAAACAAAACACCACAAATATGCTTGCTGTCTGTAGAAAGCATCTGCTCCGAATCTTTGCGAAGCTGAACAAGCGAAGATTTTGCTGCATTCCCATTATCGATCAATTGCTGTGTGAGATGATCATATTGTTCTAGGGAGGATAATTGTGACAGATCACTTTTCTGCGCCGGATCAGTTTCCCGTGCGGCTGCTTCCGTACCGTCAGGCTCTTGATCTGACGGTGCCGGCGTTACATAGATAATCTCCGTGTCCAACGCCTCCACCGGCATATATTTACGCATAACATAAAAAGAACTCATTGAAATAACAGCAAATAGTATCAAGATTCCGCAAAACAAGGCGATTCGTCTTACTATCTTACGCATCTTTTCTCTCCCCTGTGGGCGGATCTGCTCCTTGATAAACTGATATTTCCGTTCCTCATGTGATTTTACATTCTGATCGGAATCCTCCGTGTGATTTTCCTTCATTCCACATCCTCCATGCCATCTGTATTCCTATGCTTTCCTTCTATCTCTTAAAGCTGCATTTGTATGCAAAACTGTCTAAACCAAACTTTATTTTAACATATACTTATGAATAAGTTATGAACAATGCATGAACCAAACCCTATTTTTTGTAAAGTTTCGGGCTGTCAACGTACTTCAGGAATGACCGGATTTAAGGTGCAGCACTTGCAGTATAACCTATTTGTAGTGTATTATAATGTTGGGGTACGTTTTGAATAACCTTGATCTTTGGATCAATTAGCAGGACATAAGATACCTGACACTCGAAATATACGGATCCGGAAAGGAATACCAAACAGCTATGAATAAAAAAGTTTTAAATACATTGGAATATGACAAGATCGTCGAGCAGCTTGCTAAGCTGGCGGGTTCTGATGGCGGCAAGAAACTGTGCCGCTCTCTGACACCGATGACAGACCGCGATGAGATCTTAGAAGCACAGCGCGAGACTTCCGATGCTTTGACGCATATTATGACACAGGGGCCAATCTCCTTCCAGGGCGTGACCCCCATTAAAGAAAGTCTAAAACGCTTAGAACTCGGTGCACCTCTTAGCATGCGGGAATTGTTAGACATTTCCTCTCTGTTAGCCTGCGCAGGGCAGACCAAGCACTACTTTCGCAAGAGCTTAAATGAAAACGAAGAGACAGGCGACTGCCTGAATGAACGTTATCAACTTCTCGAACCACTTGCACCTCTGATGCAGGAGATTCGTCGATGCATTATCGCGGAAGACGAAATGGCGGATGATGCCAGTGCCGGTTTGAATCAGGTACGCCGCAAATTAAAAAGTACCGGTGACCGTATCCACGAACAGCTTGGCGTTCTCCTCAACAGTCATCGTTCTATGCTGCAGGATGCCATCATTACTATGCGAAACGGGCGCTATTGTCTGCCGGTCAAGGCAGAATACCGCTCCTCTTTTCACGGAATGCTGCATGATCAATCTGCGACGGGAGCCACGCTCTTTATTGAACCAAATTCTGTCGTTAAATTAAATAACGAGATCCGTGAATTAGAACGACTGGAGCAAGATGAAATAGATAAGGTGTTGGCGGATTTAAGCAATCAAACTGCTGAGCAAAGCTTCTTGGTCGAACAGGATCACCGAATCCTGACAGAGTTGGACTTTATCTTTGCCAAGGCAATGCTCGCCAAACAAATGAAAGCAACCAAACCTCGTTTTCCGGAGGAGCGCTTTATCGAGATCAAACAAGGACGTCATCCTCTGATCGCAGCCGATAAAGTTGTTCCGATCGACGTGCATTTAGGTCGCGATTTTTCTTTATTGATCGTCACCGGTCCAAATACCGGTGGTAAGACTGTTTCCTTAAAAACCGTTGGACTGTTTTGTTTAATGGGACAGGCTGGTTTACACATTCCTGCTTTTGACGGATCAAGCTTACGCATCTTTCACGAAGTATACGCCGATATTGGTGATGAGCAAAGCATTGAACAAAGCTTAAGTACATTTTCCTCTCATATGGTAAATACCGTATCCATCTTAGAGCAGGCAGACGAAAACAGTCTGGCACTCTTTGATGAGCTCGGTGCCGGTACTGATCCGACAGAGGGTGCGGCACTCGCTACCGCAATTCTTGCGAATCTGCATAAGCGCCATACACTTACCATGGCAACAACACACTATAGCGAGCTCAAGCTCTATGCATTACAGACGCCGGACGTTGAAAACGCATGTTGTGAATTTGACGTTTCCACTCTACGCCCGACTTACCGCCTGTTGATCGGTGTTCCCGGTAAAAGTAATGCGTTTGCCATTTCTCACAAGCTGGGACTGTCCGACGATATTATCGAAGATGCCAAACACCACGTAGCAAGCGATGCTACACAGTTTGAAGATGTACTTGCAGATCTGGAGCAGACACGTATCCGTCTTGAAAAAGAGCTTGCCGATGCTTCGGAAAGCCGCAAAGAGATTTCCAGACTGCGCAAAGAATTACGCGAAAAAAATGACAAAATAGACAACTCCAAAGAACGCATCCTGCAAAATGCAAACGAAGAAGCAGGCCGGATCTTGGCAAAAGCCAAAGACTATGCGGATGAAACGATCCGCAAATACACAAAATGGGCAGAAAGCGATGCACATATCCGCGAAATGGAGGCAGAGCGCACCAAATTGCGGGAACAGATCAATAGCAAGCAATCCCATTCCTTAAAGCCTGCAAAACCAAAGAAAGCATCCGGTCTCAAAGCAAAAGATCTGTTCATTGGTGCTGACGTCCGCATTTTATCTTTAAATTCTGCGGGAACGGTCAGCACATTGCCTAACGATAAAGGCGATCTTTTTGTACAAGCCGGATTGCTGCGCACAAAAGTAAATATTCGGGATCTGGAGTTGATCAAACAACCAAAGCCGGAAAAAAATAAGCCGAAGAACACCGGAAGCGGCCGTATCGGTATGAGCAAAGCCGCTACCATGCATCAGGAAGTCAATTTGATCGGTATGACGGTCGATCAGGCAATGCCTGTCATGGAAAAATATCTGGATGATGCCTACCTTGCACATATGACACAGGTAACCGTGATCCATGGCCGCGGTACCGGAGCACTCCGCACAGCGGTACACAACCGTCTTAAAAAATTAAAATATGTCAAGTCGTATCGCTTAGGCGAATTTGGAGAGGGCGACATGGGCGTTACGATCGTCACCTTCAAATCCTGATGATCAACTTATGACATTGTCTATCTCATAAAGGAGGAAACACAACATCATGAAAGAAAAACAAAGAATACTCGTTGTCGATGATGATGAAAATATTGCAGAACTCATCGGATTATATCTCAACAAAGAATGTTTCGAAACAAAACTGGTCTATGACGGCGAGCAGGCACTAAAAGCCGTTAAAGACTTTGCGCCTAACCTTGTCCTGTTAGACATTATGCTTCCGGGAATTGACGGCTACGAAGTACTTCGAGAGATTCGCCGCGGCGGTTCCCTTCCTGTCATTATGCTGTCTGCCAAAGGAGAAACATTTGACCGCGTTTTGGGACTGGAACTTGGGGCAGATGATTACATTATGAAACCGTTTGACTCCAAAGAAATGGTTGCACGCGTCAAAGCCGTGCTTCGGCGAAGCACCAAAGCGACAGTCGGCGAAAGTACTCCGACACCGACACCGCAAGTGCCACAGCAGGAATTGGAGATCGTTACTTTTCCGGATCTTCAGATCAACCTGTCCGATTATTCGGTCCACTATAAAGACCAAATGATCGAGATGCCGCCAAAGGAATTAGAATTGTTCTATTTCCTGGCGTCCCATCCAAACCAGGTGTTTACCAGAGAACAGCTCTTAGATCATATTTGGAGTTATGACTATATTGGTGATACTCGTACCGTCGACGTGCACATCAAACGTTTGCGCGAGAAATTCAAAGACCATGATCAGTGGAAATTGGCTACGGTATGGGGAATCGGCTATAAATTCGAATTTCACGAGAAAGGGAACGCATGAAAGTAACACTCCGTCTGCAGTTTATTACTGCATACTTATTGTTGGTAATCTGCATCTTTGCGCTGATCAATACGTACGGCTACTCCCTAACTTACAATTATTTAGAGACAAAAAAAGAGCAGCAGATTTCCAGTGAAGCCTATTATCTGACTTCACATTACGCCAGTACACAAGGCACTCCTGAGGATGGTGCATTTACACTGCAAAAACAAAGTACCATGCTCAGTTCTCTCTTTGATACTCGTGTCTGGCTTGTCAGCCCCACCGGAACGATCCTTTCAGATTCTTCCGATTACAACTATGTTGGCAAAAACATCACCGATTCCGACAGTGATTTTCTAAATCGGCAATCCGTTAAGGGAGCAAGACCAAAGGGCATCATGAAATCCAATGTCCTCGCTGTCATCTGCCCTCTTACCGGTTCTAAAGAAACCAAGGGATATTTGGTCCTGTTGACACCGCAAAAAGCCATCAAGGAAGAAGCAACTCTGATCTTAGACACGATCCTGATTTGTTATTTATTATTACTTTTGGTATCTGCCATCGTATTTTTGCTGCTGTACTGGCGCAGTGTATATCCTCTCAAGCAGCTTGCACACAACGCCAAAGAGTACGCAGATGGCCACTTTGACCAAAAGCCTGCAAAATTAGGCGGAGTTGAACAGCTCGAACTCGCTTCTGCCGTAAAATATCTTGCGCAAAAAAACAAAAGCATGATCGAATACCAACGCCAGTTTTTAGCAAATGTATCTCACGATTTCCGCTCACCACTGACTTCGATCCGCGGTTATACTGAGGCTTTGGCAGATGGCACGATCCCACCGGAAATGCAGGAAAAATATCTGCACATTATCCTGTTTGAGACAGGCAGGCTGACAAAACTAACGTCAAATCTGCTGGATCTTAACCAGTTTGAGCATAGTGGTTTGATCGTAGAACTCGAACGATTTGACCTGCACGACACACTCAAAGAGACGATTGAAACATTTGAACCACAATGCGAAAAGAAGCATCTGTCCATTGATTTATTATTAGATGGCAAAGAATTATATGTCAAGGCGGATCAATCCAAGATACAACGCGTGATCCAGAACTTAGTCGACAATGCCATTAAGTTCAGCAATACTAATTCCGTTATTGAAATTCATACAGTCAAAAAGCATCACAAAGTTTTTGTTTCCGTCAAAGATCATGGCATTGGTATTACCAAAGAAGAAGCTTCTAAAATATGGGATCGATTTTACAAGAGCGACAGGTCCCGTGGCAAAGATAAGACCGGAACCGGCTTAGGGTTATCGATCACGAAAGAAATTATTGAAGCACACGGGGAACATATTAATGTGATCAGTACCGAAGGTGTTGGCACAGAATTTATCTTTTCCCTTCCGCTAGATGAAGAATAATACAAAACCAACGCGTTCCTTTGTAATGATGCTCCATATTTGGGGACGTAATTACAAAGAAGTGCAACAAAGAAAGGTTCGTCATTTCAAATTGACGAACCTTTCTTCGTGATATAAATATTTGCTATATAGTCATGCCAAAATCTACACGGCTTACTCGCATCTGGTACCAAGAATACCAGCTACTTCGTATTCATAATCGTTGATATCTTTGGTCATTGCAAACGCCTCATCTACATCAACGTCATAAACCCTACCATTCTTATAACCGATCAAACGATTCTTCTTACCCTGCTCAATGACATCAATTGCATAAGCACCCATTACAGATGCATACACACGATCTCTTGCTGTCGGACTGCCACCACGCTGCATATGACCAAGGATCGTTGCACGTGTCTCAATGCCTGTCTCCTCCTCAATGCGCTTAGCAAGCCCATAAGAATGACCGATTCCTTCTGCATTCACGATCACCTGATGTGTCATGCCTGCTTCTCGGTTGCTCTTGATGATTCCCATCAAACGATCATAATCGTTATCAAATTTCTCCGGGATCAAGATCTGCTCTGCACCATTAGCAATACTACACCACAATGCAATATATCCTGCGGAGCGGCCCATAACCTCGACAACGCTGACACGCTCATGAGAGTTGGAAGTCTCGCGGATGCGATCAATTGCTTCCATTGCAGTATTTACTGCAGTGTCAAAACCAATCGTATACTCAGTGTAAGCGATATCCAGATCGATCGTGCCCGGAATACCAACAATATTTACACCATATTTTGACAGATCACGTGCCCCCTTGAAAGAGCCGTCACCACCAATAACGATCAGAGTTTCAATACCGAGTTCTTTACAGATTCCTGCTGCTTTCTGCTTACCGGCGTCCTCACCAAACTCTGCACTTCTTGCTGTAAACAAAAATGTACCACCATGCTGTAACTTCTCTGATACATCGTGGAATGTCATCTTAGAGATTTCTTTATTTAATAATCCGTTATATCCTCTACGGATTCCATATACCTCATAACCCTTTGCAATACCTGTACGTACTACGGCACGCACTGCTGCGTTCATTCCAGGCGCATCTCCACCACTGGTCAATACGGCAATCTTGCCTTTACATTCACCCATAATATCCTCCATTTCTGTCATTTGTTTGACTGTCTGTGCCTGATTATATTTTGCACAACAGTATTATTCTATTATGTTCCCGCCCTTTTTTCAATATCTATTTGTAAAAAAGTGGGGTCTTTTCCATAAAAAAGAGCAAAACCAGCGTTTTGCTCTGCAAGAATTGCTAATGCAATTCTTGGTGATGTCACGCTACACAACAGCAGTTTCCTATTAATTAAAATAGATTATCACCTCATAATTTTATACAATATCCGGATTTTCCCAGCTAAGTCTATGTAGGTTTCCTTCGGTCTGCATCGAGAAAAAGTCATTTTGGCGTAACGCCTCATACAGTACGATCGCCACAGAATTCGATAAGTTCAAGGAACGTATCTGTGGATTCATAGGAATACGGATTGCAGTGTCCGGCGTCTGCACCAAAATTTCTTCCGGAATCCCTGCACTCTCCTTACCGAACATAATATACGCATCTTCCTCATAGGAGACATCTGTATATCGATGACGTGCCTTTGTCGTCGCCATATACATCTTGTCTCGTGCTTTTGGATTTTTTTCCAAAAAATCCTCATAGCTGTCATAAATAGTGACATCCAAATGTTCCCAGTAATCTAATCCTGCCCGTTTCAGCATTTTATCATTGATCCGAAAACCCATCGGCTCGATCAAATGCAGCCTCGTGCCGGTGGCACAACACGTCCTTCCGATATTACCGGTATTTGCCGGCATTTCCGGCTCCAAAAGTACAATATTTAACACAACAATCACTGATTCCTTTCTGGCATAGATCCAATATCTATAGCCATTGCTACCTACTCATATATCTTGTATAACTCATCACTGCCTGCCGGCTCTAAAAATCTCGTTTCCTCTCCACTGCGTATCACACGGTCATTACCTTCCGTAGCGCGTCCGATCACCGCTGCCGGTATTCCTGCGTCCTGCAATCGCTCTACTAACAAATTACCATTCTCGCAGCCGATCAACATACAACCACTCGATATGAGCAGATACGGATTGATATCAAAAACCTCACACAATTCTATTGTCTCCTGACGGATCGGTATTTTATCAAGATCTGCAACGATACCGACTCCTGATGCTGCGCCCATCTCCCACAGTGCGCCAAAAATACCACCTTCCGTCACGTCATGCATAGCATGTACACCATGCTGCATTGCAATCTTCGCTTCCGGCACAACTGAAATATGCTTCAGAAAACTTTCTGCTGTATCAATAAGATGAGCCGGCAGCGTTTGTTCCAAAACATCTCGTTTCTCAGCCGCAATGATCGCAGAACCTTCTAACCCTGCCCATTTCGTCATGACCAGCTCATCGCCGGGCTGCATTCCTCCCGTCGAAAGGAGATCACCACGCGCAACCTTTCCAACCCCTGTCACTGTGATGACCGGTCGATTCACGGCGTCAGACACCTCCGTATGTCCGCCTAAGATCTCGATCTGCAACTCATCGCATGCCTGCTCCAATTCGCTCATAATTCGTCTGAGGTCCTGTTCCTCCGTCTCCGGCGGCAAAATAATGCTGCTTAAAATACCTATCGGCTCCGCTCCTGCCGTTGCCAGATCGTTCGCCGTAATATGTACGGCAAAGACCCCCATCTGCTTGTCTGCCCCAGTGATCGGATCCGTAGAAAGCACAAATACCTCTCCCTGCTCCGGTGCGACTGCTGCACAGTCTTCTCCAACACCCGGATGCAGCAAAACCTCTTGTCGTCTATGGTGAATCTGCTTAAATACCGCTCTTTTCAGTACATTTTCCGGTACTTTTCCTATCTTCATATTCGTTTGCTCCTTTGTTATCCCGCTCAATCTTATCCGCTAACGTATTCCATTTTAACGGCATAATAGTATATATTTTACTCTTCCGTTACCGGCTTTGTAGTCTTTTTGGCTGCGGCTGTTGCTTTTGGCTTTGCCGTAGCGTTCTTGGCCGGTTTCTTTGTAGACTTTGGTTTTGCCGTCTTCTTCGGCTCCTTCGAACTCTTTGGCTTGCCTGTTGCTTTTGGATCCTTCGTTGCCTTTGGATCCGCTGACACACTCGGCTTTGGTGAGCCTGCGGCACCTGCTCCCACCGTCACATGACGCGGTTCTGCCGCATAAGAGCTGCTATTGAGCTGCACCTTGTCCGTTTGTTTGCCATTTACTTTAATGATCTTCCACAGCTTTGCCTTATATCCGACATGTGCAGACTGTGTTACCTCACGATACGATGCAGGCTTTGTCTCATCCACCGTCTCTACATCATCTCCCGGTTGGATCGTCTCTAGGATCTCCGATTCAAAAGAAATCTCCCGACCGCTTTCTCTTGTCTCCTCGCCGTAAATGCGAAAAGAAAGTACACCGCCCTCGGCTGATGCCGCAATGTAAACAGGAGCATTGGTATTATTCTTAAATTTAAAATCCTTATAATCACCGGCAATCGCCGCGTCACGCGATACATCAACATAACTTACCACCATGGAATGTGGCGAGCGCTCTACTACCTCTAGCTCTGCATTGATCACCGCATTATATAATGTCGTGGAAACCTGGCATACGCCACCACCAACGCCATCAACCACTTTACCGCTGGAATATTCCGATGCACTTTTGTAACCATTTGCCTCTGTGCGCTCCTTGATCACCTTGATCGTGGAAAATGTTTTTCCCGGATATAAAATTGTTCCATTGATCCTTCCGGCCGCCGTCTGTACATTCGTCGCACGTGCCGCCGTTGATGTTGCATAAGACGTTGAATAACGTCCCAGCAGATCTTGGCATTTCGATACCATTTCCTGCGTGTACTTTGGCTCTGTTGTCTCCACAATCGCCTGTACCGTATAGGAATCCGACTGGTCTGATTCCTGCAGCGTCTTGCGGATACGATCGATCGTTTGGTCGACCTGCAATTCTCTGCCGGTACGTTCCTTAGATGCAACAAATCGTCCATTTTTTAAGGATAATTTGGAATTTTTGGCTTTCACATCAAACTGTGTGCACTCTTTTTCAACATATTCTTTGAGTTTCTGCTCATCAAACGAATACTTTAAGGCAAATGTTTTGCCGGATTGATGCGCATTCTCCACTTCGCGCATACGCTTTATCAAATTACCCTTTTTACCAACTGCGTATGCCTGATCGATCAACTTTTCTTCCGAAAAGTGCATTCCGAGTGATTCAAAATCTGTTTCCAACTCATTCTCACCGATCTGGATAACAACCTTTCGGCTAAGCAGCCCTGCAATATGATCATCTACGGCATTCTCAGCCTCAGCTTTCGTCATTCCGCCAACTTCGACCTTGCTGATCTTAACCCCTTCACAGATCGTATGCTTTGATCCAAAGATTCCGGAAGAAGCAAGCTCTGCAGCCACTGCCACGCAGGCAGCCAAAAGACAGCCAACTATAAAAATACCGGATAAACATTTATTCTTGTTTGTCATAATCAATAAGCCTCCCAATTCACATTATATTTTGTCATAAATAAGAGTCCTTCGCAAGTCAAAGATTTCTTCATAATTTGACATTTTTTCAGTTATTTTGTATAGTCGATTTTAACCGGGAAAATGCAAGGTCAGTGTTTTGCGATGCATCGCACTACGCGGCAGCAATTTCCGAATCAACAAAGGCAAAAAGCAAAAGGGCGTCCATTCTATCCTTATAGAATAAGCGCCCTTTATAACCCCGCCGATGAACTATTTTACTAAATACTCTAAGACCATAGGCAAAACCATTGCAATAATAACTAAAATACAGATTACTGATGCAATTCTTTTCTGGTTTTTACGATTAAAAAAGTTCATTGTTACCTCCTGTCTGTCCCCGGTACAGCCCCATCCGCGATGCAAGCTTGTCGGTTCGGCTGTCGGCTTGCAGGCTGAGAAAGGAATATGTGATCATCATGAATACTATACCTATATTTTTTGTCCTCTTCATTGTATTCATAATTTATGTGCAAGTCAAGATGAAACAAGGGGCAAAAACACCACAGTGGAATCAATCTTTTTGGAGCAAAGAAAAAGCTTCTAACTTCGCCCGCAAAAAAGATATTTCCGAATTGGATTATCTCGAAGTCGATCAAAATCTGCTGCCGTGGGACGATCAGGCAGACGGTGCTATACAAGACGCCCAGGATGATGTGCGCGAGATACTGAAACGTCCTATTTTGAACCTGCAGGGAATGAGCAATGCTGATATTAAACTCAACTACGGCATTGCCAATTTTGAGATCCTTTCTGCCTGCGATCAAAATTATACCCGACTGATCCGGGCACTAAATCAATGGGGAGAGGCACTCTATCAGTCGGAGAAGCTGGCAAACGCAGAGAGCATTTTTTCGTATGCACTGGATATCGGGAGCGATATATCAAGCACCTACATTACCCTTGGCAAAATATACGCTCAAACTGACCGCATTGAGCAGATCCAGCCTTTGATCGAACGCGTCAAAAAACAGGACTTCTTTATGCGGGACACTGTCATAGACAAACTGACCGGAATCGTCCGATCTTACCAATAGAAATGAGGTTGACCATGAATAGCAGAAAATCACTATATGACAAACAAGAGTTTTATCGCAAAGGAGCTATTCTGAAAGCAAGTTTTCAGGGGATGCGTTATCAGGTAGAAAAATGGCAAAAAGACAATGAGGAAGAATGTTTTCGCGCTGCCATATGGCCTGAGCCGTTTTGCTTTGAAAAGACACCGGAAGAAAATAAAACCTATGCGTATTTTCCGTATACCGAAGAAGGACTGGATGACGTCTATGATTGGCTCTGCACCCAATACGACGAGAAGAAAGACCGCTGGGACCAGGCAGGGGAATCTGCCATGATCTTTCCAAAAACATGAAAAGCTCCCAAAATATGACATAATTATTACATATTCTTTACAGAATCACCCTATTATGATAGAATATCAAAGGTTTTATCGTTGTTTTGGCGTGTTCTTATGCCGAACGATCGGCACTTCCATTCCAAAGCGGCATTGATCATATGAATAGAAATGAGGAACATTATGCATCGCTTGATTCAATTATTAAAGCGGTACCGTCATTACAGACAGTATCAGAAATTATTAAAATACCGTAAATATTCACGCTATGGCGCTGACTTCCGCTCCATCGCACGTATCAAAGAATATATTAAGGACCGCATTTACCTGATCGTTCTGCGCGTCTTTTATATTTTCCCGATCAAGAAAAACCGGGTTATGTTTATGAGTTTTGAAGCCGGCAAATACGCCTGCAATCCTCGCCGCATCTCCGAATATCTGGCAAAAAATTATCCGGACGATGTAGAGATCATCTGGGCATTTAAAGGGGCGGACAACTTCCGCTGGCTTGCCGACTGGGGCGTATCGAAGACTGTGGAATACGGTACCTTTTCATTCTACCGTTACGCACTGTCTTCCCGCGTATTCGTATACAATATGCGTATACCAGCCATGATCCCGTTCCGCAAGAAACAGACAACAATTGGAACCGGACACGGTGGCGGTGCATATAAAAAACTGTTATTGGACAATCCAAGCATCCGCACGTCGGATCAGAAGATCCAAGAGCTCAGTGCTTCCCATACGGATATTTTAGTTTCCAGTTGTAAATACTATACCAAATATGTTGTCCGTGGTGCATTTGCTCACAAGGGTGAATGTTTGGAATGCGGAATGCCGCGTAATGATGAACTGGTCAATAATCACGACAACAAAACGGCAGCATATATTCGTAAATATTACAATATTCCTGCTGATAATAAGATCATCCTCTATGCCCCTACTTACCGCAAGGGCAAACGCAACGAGGCAACGGATTACAATTTGGATGTACGCGGTATCGTAGAAGCTGCCAAAGAACGTTTTGGCGGAGAATGGACTATCTTGTACCGCATGCATTACTTTATTAAGAAACGTCTTCCGGCAGACACAAAGGGGCAGCACATTATCGATGTCACAGATTATGGCGATATGCAGGATCTCCTTCTTGCCGCAGATATTTTGATCACAGACTACTCTTCGAGTGTATGGGATTATTCCCTGTTAAAACGTCCATGTTTCCTGTATACCACAGATTTGGACGAATATTTAGAGACACAAGGCTTTTACGTGGATGTGCGCGACTGGCCATTCCCACTTGCTAAAAACAATGCCGCATTGGTCGACAATATTGCTCACTTTGACGAGGAACAGTATCTCAAAGATGTTCACAAACATCACACCGATCTTGGCAGCTTTGACAACGGAAACGCAACCGAAACAATTTCCAAACGCATTCTGCAGGAATGCCAGAAATGAGGATAACTATGAAAGTTGGAATTATCAGTATTAATAAATATTCAAAACACTTGAATTTCGGTGCTGCATTGCATTCCTATGCATTTCAGCAGTATTTGGATAAACAGGGGATCGATAACGTCATCATCGACTACCTTCCCCGTTTCATGAAAACTTACAATATGAAATATCCGTTTCTTTCTGAACAGCCTAAGGAGAAAGTAAAACGATTCTTTTTTTGGCTTGGATATTTCTTTCCGAATCTGACCAGATACAAAAAATTTATGAACTTTTTTGATACGCAGTACCGCATGACCAATTGTCAATATGACGAGGCACTGCTTAGCAAGGCATTGTTCGACTTTGATACGATCGTATGCGAAAGCGATGTCATCTGGAGTCCACACAGCACACAGGGCTTTGATAATGGCTTTTTCTGCAATCTCCCATCTATGCGAGGCAAAAATAAGATATCTTATGCCGCCTGCATCGGTTATACAAACTTTTCAGAAAAGAGACAGGCGCGTTTCCGCGAACTGCTTAAAAATTTTGATTCCATTTCGGTACGTGAGATTCAGGGAACCGAGTTTACGCAGGAATATACGGATAAACCGGTCGTAAATGTGTTAGATCCTACCCTGTTATTAGATGCTGAGGACTATGCAAAGATCGCTGTAAAACCAAAAGAAAAACATTATCTGTTAGTGTATAACTGCCTCAAAAACAATCGAAAGATGTTAGAGGATGCACATAAAATTGCCAAAGAACGCGGTTTGGAAGTCATTGAGATCAGCGTTTTTTATACAAATATTTTCCGTAACAAAGTGAAATTATCCATTGGTATTGAAGAATTTTTAGGATATTTCATGCATGCAGATTTTATATTAACAAATGCTTTTCATGGGGTCTGCTTTTCTCTTATCAATAAGAAAAGCTTTTATACCTATGCACGTGGAACGAAAGATTCCCGCGTGACCAGTATTTTGCATTTGCTGCACCTAGATGACCGATTTTTGCAAAACGATCAAGAAATGCCTGCCGTAACCGAAATCGACTACGATGATGTTTACAAACACCTACAGGCAGAACGCGAAAAATCCGCAAAGTTTTTGACGGACGCATTTGCAAAAAGTTTAGAGGCATGAGGAGCAACTTGACAGTAATCACGAGGGGGAAGTGAAGATGAAACCAAACATTTCAATTATTATACCGGTGTATAATGTCGAAGCATATTTAGCTGACTGTCTGGATTCGATATTAGCGCAGACATTTGAGAGTTTTGAAGTCATCTTAGTTGATGACGGTTCGACCGATGGCAGTCCTGCCATTGCACAAAAATACGCCGATGCGCATTCTGAACAGATCTGTTATTACCGCAAAGAAAACGGCGGTCCCGGGCTCGCCAGAAACTTCGGTATATCCAAAGCAAAGGGCGACTATTTGATGTTCGTCGATTCGGATGATATTGTAGATCCGGAAATGTTGACGGATCTATATGAGTCTGCCTTTGTACTGGAAAGCGACATTATCTTTTGTCCGTATTTTCGTCATGGACTGTATCAGGAAGTGACGATTGAAGGAACTTATGATTTCGATATGGATAAAGTATACACCGGAACAGATTTTCTAAGACAATCTGATTACACCGTAACAACTTGTTCTAAATTATACCGTACTGCATTTGTCAAACAATTTGCCTTCCCGGCACACTGGTTTGAAGATGTGGCGTGGCTTCCGGTCGTTATGTCTTATGCGAAGAAGATCAGTTATGTATCTACGCCTTATTACCACTATTTGCGTCATGATACTTCTATCGTCTCCAGCACATCCAACAAGCAGATTCTCGGTAGTCTGGATGCTATCCGTTTTATCGTACAAAATGCCAATCCGGAAGCAGCCTCTGAGGTTGCCCCATTCACGGCAAGCCTTACTTTGTATATGTGCACACGCCGTCCGGCTTTTGCGGACCGATATGTAGATCTTCTGATGGAAAACAAAGATTTTATCCTTTCCAACACAAACTTTGAAGAGCACCCACGACTAAAAGTACGCTTGGATTATTATTACAATGCCTTTCAGGCAATTCCAAAACACATATACTACGATCACTTTGGAAAAACCACATTGACCGAACAAGAGCAGAATAACCTTGATACTTTGGTCGGCACTTTGGTCGAATTTGATGCAGAGATTACTTGTTTAGATGAAGAAAACTGTAATATCGATGAGCATCCTGCCATTCGAAAAGCGTATAACGAAGGACGCTATCATGTCGTTGGACAATATTTCAAATGTAAAAAATTAATGGAAGAAGGCGGCATCGCTCTTTCCAAGCAGGTACGCGGCATCAAATATATCACACCGTTATTACTACGCACACAAGCTCTGTTTGGTTTTCAAAACGATACTTCTATCACAGAGCGCATATACGCAGCTGTTGCCGGTCATCCTGTTATGCAGGAGATCTTCGATGTCTTTATGGCTCATATCGATCAAGACGATGCCATGACAATCGCAATGCGTGAGATTCTGATGCAGAAAAATCAGCTCACCTATTCTTACGACTTAGAATGTAACTTTAAGCAGAAATATCTCACTGCCTACAACGAAACCGTCCGCGTTTACGCTACCTGCGTACTCGCACACGATTACGGGATCGGCAGTGCTTACTCCGATTGTCACACCAAACCGCTTTCCAAAGAAATCAAAAACGGCACTGAGTACACGTTAGTTGACAGTTTTTACTTTGATACATTGCTGCGTATCACCAAGGACTATACGGTTTACCAGATGAACCGCGAACGACAGAATAAGGCAAACGAAACTTTTTTCCTGCACCGCAAGATCGGCAATCTACGCAACCGCATGCATCGCCAGGCAATGCGTATCATTGTGTTAAAGGATCGCAGCGAAAATATCAAAATGCATTACGATGCTGTCACACGAATGAAAATCATTTGGTATCCATATCAGTTGCTGCGCAAGCTATTCCCTGCAAAAGATGTAAAAGCTTGGATGAAGCAGCGTGAGGCAGACAAAAAACTAGCTTATTTCCGTCAGATCATAGAACAACCAGAGGAAGAGGATGAATAATTATTCACCATAAACTCTGCATAAATTTTGCATATTGTCTTTGCTGAGTTTTTGCTGAGATATGCGTAGATTTTCTCAAAAAACTATTGACAAACTCCGATGAATTTTGTATACTATTATAGTCGCTTGCGAGTGACACATTGCATTTAGGGGTGTAGTTCATCGGTAGAATAAGAGTCTCCAAAACTCCAGAGCCGGGTTCGATTCCTGGCACCCCTGTTAACTGTAAAAGCTCAGAAGAAATTCTTCTGAGCTTTTTTTTATATTTCTGAATGTGTTTATATTGTAACTCAAATATATTTCATATTGCTCATGATCAATCAGCTAGGACTTCCAATAGCAGTTCGCCAATCGTCTGGCGATACTGCATTTCTAATACTTCCTGCTTTGTCTGCACATCCTTACACCGCTCCCGCAGTTCCCTCATCACAAGATGAATACAATGACAAACATCTTTGCGGCGATTTAATTCGCGTAAACTGCCAAGCTGTTCGCAGAGCTGTCCATATCCTAACTTCAACTGCTCATCTGAGGTGTGGTACGCATGTAATACGATCAGGATCGGATCTGCCAATACCTCCTCCACAAGATCTTTCGTACTGCGTCTATGCAATGTAAATGGATTATTCGGATCACACTGCATAGACACAATGGCTGCCATAACAACACCAAATATCAATAATACCGTACTCATACTCATAATCTCATCCCCTTGTTATCAATCATTTGCATTTCTTTATATGTTTGCAAATATTGTAACCAAGGTGCGTAAAATCTACGAGCACACAACTGTATAATTTATGTAAAATGTATGTGACGACACAATAATCTTAACGTGCAACGTTTGAATAAGTAACGTGACATAACGTTTGAGTTACTGATATTGCGATAAATTCTCTGCCGTAACCTGTTCAAATGGCACCCACACAAACAGGCCATTATGTTCCGCTCCATCAAGCGACTCGACAGATTGTCCGGAAGCAAGTTTTTCTGCTGCTTTGACCGCTGCTTCTCCCTGCCCTTTCGCCGGCTGAAAAATTGTACATGCCATGGCACCCTGCGAAATCAAGTCTAATCCATCAGTTGTTGCATCGACACCAAGAATAGGTAATGTGTTTGTATCTATTTTAGCTTTCTGGACTTCCTGTGCAACACCTACTGCCATCGAATCATTGTTACATATAACGGCATCAACCGGCTGTCCGGTCTGTAAAAACTGATGAAACATTTTGGCTGCGGTTTCAGTACTCCAATCCGCATAATCCTCATATACATAATGTATGGTTTTACCGGATGCCTCTAATGTTGCTTTATTCGCTTTGGTACGTCCCTTTGTCGCTGAATGCGTACTCTCTCCCTTGAGAAGTGCGATATTTAAGGAGTCCTTGGACGCATATTTATTAAGGACATATTCTGCCTGAAGATTACCGGCCACCGCTTCGTCAGATCCAACATAGACATATTTATTTTTTTGCAGGTATTCTTCTTCCGGACAACTGTTAATAAATACAATCGGTTTGTCTCCCGCCAATGCCTCCATTTGCTGTGCCGTTCCGGCATCACACAACGCACATATGATCACATCCGCGTCCTTTGCATTCTTAATCTGGTTCATCTGTGTCTCCGAAGAACCCGCTGCATCCTGAATATCTATTGTATAACCGGCTTCTTCCGCTGCATTTTTGGCTGCCTCTGCGAGTGTGGCACGAAATGTGTCAGAACCATCAGATACAGTGAACATGATCTTAAGGTCTTTGCCGGAGCCCTGACCATCTTCTTTTTTCCCCGAACAGCCGACTGTCAATACACAGCACATGACAGCCAAACAATATAATACTATTTTTTTTGTCATAATCCTCTCCATTTCCGCATACAGCACCACACCAGTGCCGTCATGCTTACCCTAAAAACTTATTTGCATTTTTGTTTATACTTATCACCTAGTATAGTATCCAAACAACGTTCCTTATATCTGAAATCTACCCATCTGCTCTGCAAGCTGCTCTGAAGTGTTCGTCAAAACCTTCGAGCTGTCTGCCACCTGTTCACTCTGGCCTGCTAAATTGTTAGCCTGATCAACCATAGCATCCGAAGTTTCACTGATCACGGTAGTCGAAGCAGCCTGCTCCTCTGAAATTGCTGATACGTCCATAGCAACATTATTTACAGCAGCAATCTGTGTGATCATATTATTGATACCATTTTTCATATCCTCAATACATGTATAAATCTGCTCAAATGTCTCTTGTGCCACACGTATACGGCCACCACTCTCACCAATATTTTGTACGCTGACATTCGCTTGATTTACAGCATCATCCACAAGGCCATCCACCTGACTGATCAACTGTGAGATCTCTTCCACGGAGGAGGCTGTGTTTTGTGCAAGTTTGCTGATCTCTGTGGCTACCACAGAGAATCCCTTTCCAGCCTCTCCGGCTCTCGCAGCCTCAATAGAAGCATTTAACGACAACAGCGAGGTTTCTTCTGAAATATTTGCGATCAAGCTTGTAATTCCTGTAATCTCTTTGGAAGCTTCCCCCACTTTACGAATAGCATCTACCAGTAACGACATAGAATCACGTATCTCGTCCATAGCAGTACCTACCAACTCCATATCACTCCGACCTTTACGTGCAATGCCGACAGTACTATCGATCTGCGATTTCACCTGTTCGCTATCCCGAGACACATCAGAAACAACACCGCTAAGATCTGTTGCGCTCTCGGCGATTTCATTGATCGACTCCGAAATCTGCTCAACAGTCTCACTCAAAGCCGCCATAGAAGCTGCTTGCGCATTCGAAGCGTCCTGCATACTCACTGACACAACACTGCTGCTATCAGCTTGGTTTCTAATACTATCTGATACAGCATTAATTTTACAGATCATTTCACGCATATATTCTGTAAATATCTTTACACTCTGTTGAATCTGAGCAATCTCGTCAGTGCCTTTCACTTCGATCTGTATTGTAAAATCACCATTTGACATCGCCTTGATCTTGTGACTAAGTATTCGCAATGGTTTCACCGTAAGTGACACGCCTATTGTATTAAGCAGCGTAAATACCAGCAGACCAATAATTGCAACTCCAATCAATATCGTTCTCAAATTATCTACTTCAGAAGTAATTAAACTGGTTGGCACATAGGAAACAAGGACCCAATCTGTTCCTGCAATTTCGCGCGTAACAACTACTTTATCACGTATTGTTGTCACCGACTCGTCGTCTTTGTTAATTTTATCTGCAACATTTTTAAGAAAACCATTGGATGTATCTTTTATAGATGTTGCGATCAATTCTGATTCACGCGATGCAAGAATATCGCCTGTACTTTTGTCTACAAGCAACGACTCAGCCCCTTGCATAGATACACTGGAATTAACAATAATATTCACCGAATCAAGAGACAAGTTTGTTGACAATATACGAATGTTCGTTGCATCGTCCAACATGCCACATGCACTGATCATCATATGATTCTCAGCATCTTCAAAAACAGGCGTATAACCCGGATTCATTCTGGTTAGCCCTTTTTGATACCATATCTGATCTTTTGCATTATTGATCTGTGTCGTATTGTCATCAGCTTTCATGACAGTTCCTGCTGTGTCCGTCACATAAAAACCACCGACAAAAGAATCATCCAACGCATAATAATCGTTTAATTTCTTCTGTAACAACTTTTGATCCTTCACTGCACCGGAATGTTCTAAGTCGTACTTTACTGTTTTAACTTCGTCCAGTTTACGATTCAACCACGCCTCGATCTGATTTCCTTGATCTTTTGCTGATGTTCGCAGCAAGCTCTGTGAAGATTTCATGATGTCTTTCTCCGAAACACTGTAAGCAATGGCAATCATTGCAATAACCATAATGATGGTAATTGGCAACGATATCCCCAATATCTTTGCTCGCAGTCCCATTCGAAATCCCTTTTGCTTTGGATGCTGCTTTGGCTTTTTCATTTTGTCATCTTTTGTTTGCTTAGTATTCTTCTTCATATTACCCACCTCTCCTTTGTTAATGAAATAATCACTAGGCATTGCACGATATTCATGTTTCCTAATTTACGAGATCGACATAACGTACATATTTTAAATCCATTATACAGAAATATTCAACATTTCTCAACCCTCATAGCTACATTATCCGGAATATCCGGAATAATAAGGCAACAAATAACAAACAGCCCTATTATGAAGTACCATAAAAGGACTGTTTATATCTCCACATACTACGCAACAATCTCTCGCTAATTTAGATATTGATCACAATAACATAAATTTAATATGTCATAATCATAAGTATTTATATAAATATTTATAACGATTTAATAATACACAAAACTTATACATATTACGCACATTACTTTTCTCGGAAGTGCTCAATATGTGCGTTCTCGTTCCGTTTCCTTTTGCACCGAAACGGATTGTTGTTTTTTTAGATGTCGTAATTTTAGAAACTAATTTGTCTATTGGATCAAATAAATCTCCATATTCCAAATCATTCAAATACATCCACTCGCATATACCGCCATTCATTATTTGTGTATATCTATCATTATAATCAATTATATATGTTTCACGATAATTTCCTACTGCAAATGCCACTTGCTCTGTAAAAATCCAATCCTCCTGTTGAAAGCCTGCTATTAATTGAAATGTAGTATCTTTATCTCTTTTACTAACTTGCGCCCGAGCTTCTAAGTTAATACTATTGGATAAATTTATGTATCCCGTTTCTCGCCCCTTAGCAACTACGGTATACTCGCGATCTACTGAATCATATTTTATCGTCATTTTTGATTTTAACCGCTTAAATTCTTTAATAACAGCTTTCTTGGCTCTTCCTTCATAGAGTTTTAATTTGTCAGCGACCATATTTGTCGTATCATATTTTTGATATGACTTTAATACATCAATAGCTTTCCCGTATTTCTTATTGTTCGCATACTTTGCAGCTTCAGTAGTCGCCCAATTTACTGCTGCTTTTTCTACCGATGTTTTGCATTCTTTTACCTCACTATCATAAATGTTATCCTTATGAATCTTTTCTAATGCGGCAATAGCCTCTTGATATTTATTTTGTTTCTGATAATTTTTAGCCTGCGATATTTGATAATCTCGAACTTTTATTTTTAATTTTCTGTATTTCGCAGTCATTTTTTTATCATCATTTAAAAAGTTGTTTTTGGTAAATTCTTTTTCGATAGAATCATACGAAGGTTGGGAATCCTTCATTAGTTTTTCAATTTTTTTGTCTATCTCTGTTTTGTACTTATCTTGGCAATCCTTTAAATGTTTCTGTGCCTCACGATAATTAACTTTATCGCTTTTCACTATTTTATTATACAAAAAAATAGCATTAGAATATTTTTTGTTTTTTTCCTCCTGTCTTGCCCTTTCAAAACTTGCTTTAGAATTTTTTAATTGATTCATACTGGAATCAAGCTTGTCAACTTCATAATTTTGATAATACTTACTAATAAACTTTTTTACCTCACAGTATTCATCGTAAGTAAGTTTTCCCTCTCCATAATTCATTTCCATTTTCTTGAAAAGATCATCTAAACTATCTTCCAATTGATATGCAGCATCACTATCTGTTTTAATTTTTTGATCATATATCCTTTGCGCTTCTGTAACCTTGCCAACCGATAAATAACCTGTAATTTTACGTACAGGTGCATTATAATAACAATATATTATACTTCCTGCACAAATAAACAGGAGCGCAATAATTACTATAATAATTTTCTTCCGATTACGTCTAAACACCTCAAATTTTCTCCCAGTTGTCTTAGAATCCTCTTCTGCATATCCTTTCTTCAACTGATATCCACAATGAGGACATTGTTCTACTGTGTCTGATATTTCCCTGTTACATTCCGGACAATTCATCAAAGCCATTTTCATCTCTCCTTTGCGTTGTTTTACTATTACAAAAGCATTATAACAACGCAGAGGCTGAATTTTTTTATTATTTTGGCGCATCCTTTATTGTACTTATTTCTCTATATGAAATTTTACTCTACCCCTTCGATGATTTCAGAAAACAAATATATTTCCTCTTCTGAAAAGCAGGATAACATCACATAATCTAACATATAGCTATCATCCAATTTGCGCATACCACACAACTCCATGATACTATCTGCATAAACCCGAAATTCCTCTCTAGCCGGTCTATAATCACAACTTACATAACTATTATTCTCGTACTTAGCATATATGATATATTGTGCCAGGATCAGCAGATCCGATCGTTGGATCATATGCAGCCTTCCTTTATTTTTGCGCAATTGTTTCTGCAGTTCATTGCGCTTTTGTTCATTGTCTTCCTGCGCCAAAAGCATTTGCAAACGCATTTGCCTCTCTTTATGCAGTGCCATATTCAAAAGCTCTGATAGATATTTTTCATCAATTCGCTGCATATGATTTCGCAATGTGTGATACACCCGGCGCTGCGTCCCACCTTGCCGCCATGCAGGCATTTTCGTATATACTCCCTGTATCAGATCACAGATTCGATCATGGGAAGCATAGACGATGGATACCAAATTACGAATTTCTTTTGCTTTATTCGAATCCAATGCATGACTGCTCGAACGAAGTCGGTTTTTCACAAATCTCTCGATATCATTCTCGTCGTATTTTTGTTCACCCTGCTTCTTAGCAACCCAGCTAAAAAATCCGACTTCTTTTAATAATACAACAAGTGATTGTCGCATATTTTCACGAAAAATCCGCAAACATTTTGTCATTAATTCCTGATAGCAATGCAACACCGTCAAGCTATATCCTTTGAAATACTTCTGATGTTTGTACATCCACAAGAGAAAATCCTGTTCCTTATACAGTTTGACAATCTCGTATTGTCTGCGCAGCCAATCTGTGTGTGTATTCTGTTCCCACTGCCCCCTGTTATGACACTTACTCTCATAAAAAGATATCATCTCTTCACACTTTTGCAGCCCGATTCCATGATCAAGACAATACATGACAATAAACTCTCGATAATCATTTTCCTGAAAAGCAGTTTCCGAAATGCCATATTGCAAATATCGGTTGGTATCATCCCTTGATAAACCTACTGCCAACGCTATCTTAAAAATCTGCTGCCTGTTCGGCATAATCTGTCCGCCCATCCCAAACCATTTACGGATCGTTTGACGATTGGCAATGCGGGCCTTCTTAACCTTAGCGTAAAAGGTATCATATGCCTTTTGTCGAACTGCATCATTCATTTCATTTTGATCAGCAATCCCTCCCCACTCTTTCGTTATAAAATAATCAAATTGTTGGTAAAAATGCTCTATCAACTGTCGATAAAGCTGCTCGTAATATTCTATTTCCATTTTTCTCCTATCCTATTTCAGGCGTAATGTTTTTGCCTTTGTAAATTTACTATATTTTCGCCGTCCATTTACTTTCTTGTAGATGCGAACTTTATATGTTATTTTCTTTATCTTACGGCTGTATTTAATATCAACCTTACGGTGTCTTTTGGTAAGGTGATTATTTTTTAGTTTTAACAACACGTATCCCTTTTTGGTTTTTCCATAAAATTGGATATAACAGTTTTGCTGCCGCCGTAAAGACACCCGTAAATAACGCTGCCCTGACTTGGTTCGCTTAGGTACAACCTTTACTTTCGGCGCCGGATAATATTTTGACTTCGGCTTGGTTGAAACCTTGGGTCTTTGTGTTACTTTTGGCGTCACCTTCGGAGTAGGCGATGCTGTATTATCCAAAAAATCTTTAACCGTTACTTCTTTTATTCTTCCTTTTTTATAACCTAAAGCTTCTGTGTCCTCCATAAGCTGCAATGTTGGATATTGCTCTTTTCCTTGATACCATTTGGCATGTATTTCATCAGAAGTATCACATTTCTCAATATAATTATTTAATGCAGTACATACAGCTGTTGTATTGGCATACGTTCCCTCTTCACTTGATATTGGATCTTGACTTTCTTTCCCCTCCAGCTGTTCCTTTGTTAGCAAATAACAGCCTGACATCTCCCCTTCACCCACTTCAGCGATCAGCGGCAACGCACCATTCTCTGTGTATGCATAACAATGTTTCCATGCGTTTAACTTTTGTGCACCTGCTAATGTTCCGATTTGTATTTTTGATTCATCATCTATATCATTTTTCTTTGGCACATTCATTACACTCAAACAATTAACAAAGGGATATTTTTTGGCAATCGTTGACGGACTATCTATATAGGATTGCTGGGTACAATACCCTCTTCCCAATATGCCGCCTGCTACAATATGTCCTGTGTTACCATTGTAATCAATTGATGTTGTACACCCCACATTTTCAATGATCGTCCTGTATCTGTTATTCTGTCCACACACACCGCCAATATATGTATCGTTTATATTATTGGGGCAAACAAAGCTTCCGGTAAATACCATATCACGTAATTTGATCTGACCATCACCATCTGTAATATTCCCCACTATTCCACCTAGTACTTGCGTCTCACTGATGTCCGATTCATTAGACATAATCTGTCCGCTGCATTTTACCTGCTCTATATGAAATTGTGATTGTTGAGATTGATCAGAGGGATTATAATTATCGTTATTTGTAATACATCCTATGATACCACCGCTCTTTGTCCCCTGAACAATTGCATCGCTCCTGCACTGTGCGATCTCTAATCTACAATTATCCGTCTTACCTCTATAATAATCTCTTGAATCATACAGTTGACCAATCAGACCACCTGCATTGGTTCCCTCAATTTTATTATTCTCTAACACACAGTTTTCAATCATGGTAATATCATTTCTATAATATTTTAAATAACCAATCAATCCCCCTGCATTGCTTGTATTATGGTTATTATATGTTTTGTTTGAAAACACTTTGTTATTTGATGCCGTGCACTGTGCTACTCGAAAGTTGCTCATTGTATCCGCATTACCGATAAAAATCCCCATATGTTCTCCATTTGCCACAATGCAATTCTTCACTTCACAATTTTGAACAGATGGCGCACCACCGCCAAACAAGATCCCCAACTGATAACTCCCTGTATTCACTCCATATGCCATGCAGTTCTCTACCGTCAGTCCGGTCATGTCGCCTCCGCAATCAAACAGACCCCCAGCTCCATTATAAAACAATGCACCACGTATTACATGATCATTACCACAATATTTCGAATATAAATATCTAGCTCCGGAATCTTTCGATGACGAAAATGCAAATTTTTCTGACAAACCACACTTCTCAAAGGTCATTTCCTCCGTTAAGTCATCCGGGGCATATACTTTTTGATCCGGGGCGATCTGCGCCTTCAATTCTCCGTTCTCATATACCTGCGCAAACGCTGTTTTCTTATCATATCCAAAGGTATAATTACTTACTGTAATATCTGCTGTCTGAATATAGGCAGTCTTGGTTTCTGCCATATACCATGCCAAACCAGAATTCAGAAACTCTTGGAATGCGATGAAATCCTCTTTATTCGAAATTGTAATAGCTTTTACTTTTTTTAATTCCTTATAGCGTGAAAAATCACTCATTATTTTATTACAAAATGCCAAATAATCTACGGCAGACATAGAAGCCGATGTCTCCGCTCCTCTAACAGAAAATGATGGCATATTTCCCACTATCAAAGATATAATAATGACCAAGACAAGTGCCGTTTTTCTTCGTTTCATTCACCTTCTCCTCTCATAGCTGTGGTCACTTTTCACAACATCAAGCGCTGTAAATAGTTTACTCAAACAGTTCATCCAAATTTCCCTCATATTTTTTTGGGGATCGATTCTTCTTTGTTGTCGAACCACTGGAATCTTTTTTATTTTGCGTAGTAGTCTTTGACTCTTTTGCAGACTCTTTTGCAGACTTTTTCGATGACACCGCCTTGTCAGACGATTTTCTGTTTGTCACTGCATTCGATTTTCCACGCGCGGGTGCAGCCGCTTTCCTACTTACTTGCGCCGACGACTTCTTACTCGGTTTAGCGGATGCTTGGGTCGTCCCCTTCTTATCAGCCTGAGATCGTTTACTTGCTTTTGCGTCCTTGCCATTCTGCGGTGCTTCACTTGCTTTTGCGTCCTTATCTGCTTCTACGGCTATCGTCGATTCCGATGTATTTTTCACACCTGTAGGAGGAACCGACTTCTTATTTGGTAATGCCGATGGCATTGCCGATGGTATTGCCGATGGTATTGCCGATGGTATTGCTGTTGCACCCCTTTCCTGATCTGATACCGTCCTAATTACCTGCCTGAATGCAGCATCCGGAGCACTCCCCGTCTGCATCGGATATACACGATGAAATAATCCCAGAGCACCGATTACTACGACAATAGCACATGGCATGATCCAAATCATACGTCTAATATTGTGTCGGCTATTCTTTCGGCTAGTGTTAAATACATTCGCAATCTCGCGCCTCATTGTTCTTGTATGCCCGATCCGCGTCCAGACATATGCTCTTCCTGTTTTCTGTTGAAGCAGGTTGTTCTCCAACTCCACCTCGTCATAAAGAAGCTTCGACAGTGCATTGACAGACTTCAGCCGGTCTGCTTTATCAACTGCCATTCCCTGCATAATCGCCTCCGACTGTGCCCGTGTAAGTCCGGTCCCATATATCTCATTCAGCGGCGTCAGTTGATCATTCAGCCAGCGTTCCATCGCATCTTGTGGCACTATGCCCGTAATCATAAAATACATAGATGCACACAATGAATAAACATCCGTCCACGTGCCAAGCTTTTCACTTGCACGATGCTGCTCAACCGCAGTAAATCCACGCTTGATCGTAATCGTGTGATTGTTGCCATTGTCAGGATTTAAATTGCTTGCTGCTCCAAAATCAATCAATTTGAGTCTGCCATTTTTCGTCAACATTATATTATCCACACTAATGTCACGATGTAAAATTCCTTTATCATGAATTTGCTGTAAGGAATACAGCAGTGGTTTCATTTTGCGAAGCACTTCCTGCCCATCCATATGACCATGCGTCATCACATATCCCTTGACGCTGACACCTTGCACATACTCCATCACAATATAGGTCGTTTCATTCTCACAAAAAAAATCACGTGCCGTAACAATTCCATCTAATTCGTATAAAGATGCTGTGATCCTCGCCTCGCGGATCGCCCGTTTGCGTTCTTCGGTGTTGTTCGAATAAATTTCTTTGACAGCTACCATAACCTGCAGATTTTTATCAAATGCCTGATAAATAACCCCAAAGCCACCACGTCCAAGCACCTGCCTAATCTCGTATTGTCCTTTCAATATTGTACCCTTAGGCAACGCTCCCGTTATTTGTCCGCGATTCATCGGTTCACCTCCCACAGCTCTATACATCTTCATAATTTTTCTATTCTTTATCTCGTTCATATGATATTGAATAATATTACCACTTTTGATGTAGTGCCGCAAGACATCAAGAAGCAGTTTAAAATGTTCCGTTTGGAATATTTTAAACTACTTCTTTTCATCTACTATCAAAACACTATTGCCTCATTCCCCCCAGTTTTCATCTTTTTTTCTCGTTATATGTCACTATTACCAAGCTTCGATATGAAAACATCTCAATGGTACTTTTTTTCGTATCCCATTTGTAGATGGCATTATCCTTTTTATATTTTCCATACAAATCACAAAGGTACTCTTCCACCTTACCAGGAACTTCCTCATCAATAATATCGCTATTATCCTGTGGTGATAGCATAAAAGTAATCTGATACAATTTTCCATCCTTAAAAGAAAAATGTGTTAGTGCATCAATACCATCCATATAAGACTTCATATTATATAAATAATACGTCTCATTTTCTTTATCATCATCTGTCCCTTCCGTTCCCTTGGGATATTCTTTTTTAATCTGAGTCTCACTGCTACCCCACGCAATCTTATTATATAGACCACTGGTATCTGGTCGCTTTATAGCTGTCATTGCACCGACAACAACTACACATAACACTATAACACTCAGAACTATTTCCAATATCTTTTTCTGTTTTGTTCTTTTGCTCTCTTGTAAAGCTTTACACTCTATTTCTATGATATCTTTTACCGGAAAGCCACAGTTAGGACAACACTGTGCTTTATCACTTACCTTACTGTCACATTCCGGACATATTAATAACGCCATATCGTCTTCTCCTATTCTTCCAGATATACCCCTAGGGCTTTATAGTTATTTAATACTTCTGTATCTGTTTCGTTAAATGTATCTGAATATGTCTGCAAACTACCATTTGGATCCGTAACCATATTTGTAAGTTTAATGTACGAATCATAGAGTTTTGACATTTTTTCATAGGCTTCTTTATATTTTTCTGGCGGATTTTTCAATTTTTTCATCAAAGCATTTACAGTGTCTTGTTGTTCAGAAATCTTGTCCACTCTTGATGAAAATGTCAAATCTGAGAACAGCTTATGTAATGCATCATTAAAATCAGATACAAAAAAATGCTCATCTTTCATAGTGTATTTATCTGTTGAAGCATCATTCTTATTATAGATTGCATTATACCATACGCTTTTGATCAAATTCCCACATGATTCCGCTTCATCGGCACTATCCAGCATAGTTTTCGTGATTGTCTGCAAGTTTACCGCATATTCTTTTTCTGTTTTCTGCGCCTTGTCCGCTACAATTTTTTTCTGAATCAGACTAGCCACCAAAATCACAACAGCCATCAATAAAATAATTCCTATAGCTATTGCCATCTTCTTCTTTGTTACATTTGTCATTCGTACGCCGGCCACTTCAACCTGCTGCAAACCACCTTTGCTACTGTCTTCACTTAATGTAACCGGGCATCCACAGGAAGGACATATTTCTATTCCTTCTTCTAATTCTGCTCCACATTCTTCACAAATCACTTTCTCCTCTGGTAGCAAAGATACCCCACAATGAACACAACTCTTTGCCTTATCAGAAATCTGTTCCCCACAATTAGGGCATGTAATCATCGCCATAGTATTCTCCTTTCAAATCCAGGTAGTGTCAAATCACTACCTGATTACATTGTTGACAACTTGTATTTTTCAGGAATTTGCAAAATAAAATGCAATGATCCTTTTTTTCGATAAATATTATAACTGCATGGTGGTTGAAAAAATTTATTTTATTGTCACATGCGATTAGAAGCTTAATTGGGGAAAAAAAACAGTCCTATTATGAAATATCATAAAAGGACTGTTTATCTTACAGGGCATGATTCTATCATACACCCATTTGATTTTAGTATAGTGTTCTTTCAAAGTTTTCTTCTGAATTATTCCGATTCATCAAGAATTTTCTGCACTTCGCTCTCTGTCATAGTCAGTTTCTCTGCAATCTCAGAGACGGACATACCTAGTTCATGATAGAACACATCTATTTTGCCGGCAATTCTTCCAGCATCATATCCTTTTTTCTCTACTCTATCCAATACCTCACACATATTCAACTCCTCCTTCCGTATCGCATCATTATATGCATCCTCAAATCGATGATCGCCCGTCATTATGCTCATCATTTGCAAAACTGCATGCACATGCTTCATTTTCTGTGGCGATGGTTTATATTCATGATTTAACCGTTTCTGCACAAAATAATCCGCTACAATGCGAAAATCACTCTGAAATAGTTTTACCTGTTCCGGCGTAAGATATGCGATTTCAAATACATTGATCCGATAGTCCTGCACATATGGTTTCAATGCATCTGAAACAGTTAGTCGATCCAAAAGACTCTTCGAGGAACTCCAAGGTTTCTCATAGCCAAAATACAGCACCAATGTCACAACCGGATAACGCTTTATATCACGCCTCTTCTTGGTAGATATTATATCACCATCTCCACCATCCTGTGAAGATATATCTCTAATTAACTGAGCGCGATATTCTGCTCCATCATACGAAATAACTCTCAATGGCATATCCGCATCAGAATCTGTCTGATTTTCAATCCCCAAACAGGCGATACGTATGGTGTCCTGATTCCAATTCTTTCCGACATCCCTCACTATCTCACGTAATTTACCATCTGCCTTATAAGAAGACCGTAATGTTTTATCCTCCAATTGCTCCGGCCTTACGATCTGTTCTCCCTGAAACAATAACACATTCACTATATCCGCAAAAACGTCATTGTAATCCTCCAGTACCTTCTCCGCAATGTCTTTCTCTCCCATGTTCCCTACCTTTCCCTGTTGGCAACAAGTTCTTCCTCTCTTAAGGATACAACCTTTGATTTACTATACCAAAGCCGCGCCTATGGCAGGAATCTGCACCTATAAAGGGTACAAATCCATGCTAGTAAATCTGTCCAACATATACACACTTCTCGTTTTAGAACATAAGAGCAAAAGAACTTGTTAGATTATTTGTATATGTATAAATATATCATTTCATATGTCAATTGTCAATATGTTTTGTTTTATAATCATTCATTTGTGCCGTTTTATGCTTTTGCTCGTTTCGGAACACTCTAGCATGATATGGTTCTATCATACATTCATGCTGTTTCGTTTTCTTATCATAATATGCAGTCCAAAAGCTTCCTTAAATTCGATTGTAAAATACAATTTATTCTTAGTTACCTTGAACGCATATGGATTTGCTTTTAACAGTTTCATTTCTTATGCAGTATATTCTTTCATTGCATCCTCTCCAATCTTGATCTTATTGTATCAGATGCCCTTGTTCTTAGAAATACTCATGTATCCATTTTTATTAATTTATTGCCTTTAACCAGTGTCTACTTTATAGGATTTGATTCCTTTTTCACATGTCCACTTAATAGGGGCATCCCCCTTTTCATCGTGTCCACACTCTGGTCTTATAATTTTTAAAAATAATGTCTATTTTTATGAATATCTCCCTTTGTTAAAGTATCCACAATTAAGGCTCCTTTCAGTAATTTCAGACCTAGCAATTATTTATTATTTTCTCTAGCGATGATTAACATTCTGGACAATCCCTTTTTCTTACTGTGTCCACCTTATAGGGTACATTATATATAGGCAGGACTTACAAGGCATCTAAGATCCTTTGCACCTCTTCTTCCGAAATCGCTAATTTCTCTGCGATCTCAACCACGGTCATATGAAGTTCCTCATATAAGGTTTCAATTTTCCCTTCAATCTTACCTTCTTTAATGCCTTCGACCTTACCCTCCTGGAAGCGTTCTCTATATTCCTGCTGTAATGTCATATAATCCAACCTCCATTTCTCATTTTGACGGGCGGACTGTACCGCCTCCTCCAAATCTCTTGTGAAGGTATCCGATACGCCTTTTCCGTCAACATAATCCAACAATCGTTTCATTTCAGGACTTACATCATCCAAAGTCCCTTTTGTATTTAAGATTATCTTAACGGTGCCATCGTTTAATGTCAATGCTGTATCTTCACTGCAGCGGTTTTCAAAGGTATAAATATGCCGTCCCAGTCCAAACGGATCAAAGGTGCAGATGAAGATGACATAGCTTTTCTTCAAGTGATTATAATCATCACCTTTTTCCAAAATATTCAGATCGATCATTCCCTGATAATATCGCATCCGTTTGGGCAGATTTCTCGCAGTGGTTGTCTGCATTTCCAGGTTAAATACTGTGTGTTTTTCATCCGCCTCGACATACACATCGAGGCGGATTCCTTTGGCACCCGCTGCAATGTTTTCTTGGAATGCCCATTCCGGCTGTTATCGGTCTCTTGGTTGCGGTAATCATATTTGGAATACCCAAGTTCCTCATTAAGCTCTTCGTCAAGAGCCCCTTCCAATAAAACAGACATTATGAATATTCCGGCTACCATGTCCATGCTGTCCGGCATAAGGGAACCAAGAAAAGTGTGTGATTGGAGCAATACTAGTTTATCAGTTTCAACTCAATCGTAAAGCCTGCTTCGCACCGCAAAGCGGCTCTGGGCTTGACAAATGAGTTGTACCCGATAAATATCCATTAAGCCAATCAAGACGGTTTCCGTGTTCCGGAACACCGGTTTCCACATTTCCGGAATTAAGGTTTCCCGAAGCAAGAATATTCACATCATGTCCCGCATAATGAAATTAACATCGTTTCCGCTTTTGATACTGATATCATTCTCCTTGAGATATCCCTGCATCATTTCACGCATTGCTGCTTTTTGTGGTGAATCACTTTTTCTTCTTGCCATAATAAAAAACCTCCAAACTGAGTAATGTTGTCTTACATCAGTTTGAAGGTTTGCACAAACTTTAGGACACTCCCGTTCATTTAATAACTTACATTATAATTCATATTGATTTTGTGTCTTTTTTTTTAGATATATCAATATTTTTTTTAATCTCATCCATCAAAGTTTTATTTTGCTCAATGGACTTTCCCGATTGACGTTGCAACATCGTATGATCCTGTGCATTATATACCTTATTACGTTCAGTTATAGCATTAATGCAGGCCTGATCTAAGTCGTTATAATCTACTTCTTCTCTTTGTTCCAAAGCAACCGAAACACATGCGCTCTTGACTATATTTTTGATTTCTCTACCACATAGCTCATATTCTTTCGCAAGTTTTTCTAAATCTACATTTTGAGATAATGGAACATGTATATTTTTCCCTTTTAAGTGAATATTCCATATAGCAACACGCTCTTCTTCTGTTGGATATGTGAATTCGACATTTATTAAGCGAGACAAGAATGCTTTATCATAATTCACTACCAAATTCGTTGCAAATATTACTATTCCAGTAAAATTCTCTAAACATATCAATAATTGACTTCTCATCGAATTTATAGCCTGTGCCGAACCATCAGAAACATTAGTCAAGCGTTTTGAAAGTAAGGAATCCGACTCGTCCAAAAATAATATTGCATTTTCCCTCTCTGCAGCTCTAAAAATAGCTTTGACCATCTTAGGTCCCTCACCATGATATTTACTTTCAATGTCAGCATATGTGGCTTTTAATATTTTCTTATTTAGTTTTTTTGCTACAGCCTCAGCAGACATAGATTTTCCCGTACCTGGCGGTCCATAAAAACTTAAAGCTGTCGATGCTTGAGGAATAATCGAACGTAGCCCCCATTCATCGAACACCTTATGTTCAACTTGAATTATTCCTATTGCCTCGTCAATTTGTTTCCTTGTATACTCTGGTAATACAACCTGCTCAAAGGAATATTTCGGTTCATCAGCGCAATAATTCATTGACAATTTTTCATAATCATATTCACTATTCTCCTGGTTTTTTGATGCACTACCAGTCTGAACATTTTGTTTCATCAGACATTCATTTTTAGGATTATAGTTGGGGTTAAAGATTGCATAATTCAATTTAATGTTGACATTCTTTTCCCCTATCTCATTTTTAATTAAATCCTTAATTATCTGTTTAATTTCTGCATCATACCCCTCATATTTTGCTGAATCCATTACGCAAACATCTATACTATCATTTTCCACTTGACCTATAATTTCTACCTGTATAGCTCCATAATAACGTTTTAATTCAACACAAAAGACGTTTGCAATGTGATCAAACTGATTCGCACATGCATAATATTTATCTGCCGGTAAACATATATAAGCTTTCATATTATCTCTCCACAATTATCATCTTTCTCTCTCCTAAAAGCTCCTTCAATTCAGAATCTGGAACCACATTCTGATCTTGAATAAGTTCCGTATCTGTTATAGTATTATTCTCACTATCAACACTCACCATAACATGAGAATATCCTTCTAATTCATCTAACGATATTTTATTGTCACAATTATCAATCAAACACTGAATGTCAAGCAATGCAACCTTCGATATATTTGAATTACTCATTCTCTTTTTAACCTGATCCATAACCCAGGGTTTGGTAACCTTAATCAGCTTTACCAGTATATCACCTGCTATTATTGCTATTATTATTCCTGCTATTATATGCACCATCATTAACACCTTCCTCTCTCGTCTACTATAAATATTTTTGTATCATCTCCATCAAGATATTTAACCGTTTTTTCGTCAATGTTGGCTGCATATATCTTTCTGCCTATAGCATTTTCATCATCTTGCTTAATTGGTTTATCTTGGTCATCTACTAATCCCTGAATAATTACGTACTTTTCATTTTCATTTTTGGATTGCAAATTCTCCTTCACTGACAATATAAAACCAGTTGCTATTGGCATTTCTTTTTTATACCTTTTATAAAATTCAATACAACTGTCAAATTGAAATATCGTTTCTTTATAATGGCCTCATAAATTAAGACACTGAAAGCGACATTTCTTAAT
>NZ_QULH01000011.1:0-40284 GCF_003481635.1 Clostridium sp. OM05-6BH
AAGAAATCACTCAAAAACTCTGCGTTCTGCGGCAATTATCTTAGTTCGCTGCCGTCAGAACAAGTCAGACTACCGGCTGCAAAATAGTTTATTTGTTGCTGACATAATAAGCAATATGTGGTTGTGGAGGATTTGATGTATGGAAAGTTTGAATAATATTATTACTAAAAATTCCCATACCGAAATCTGATGCTTGACTACACAATAAGCAATATGTAGTCATAAAACAAAGTTCGGTATGGGAATTTTATTGTACTAATATTTGCGGAACTCATTAATGTCTTTGGCTAAGATTTTAATGCCACGGATCTGACTTTCAAATACGCCCTGCTCAAAGAGTGCCTTGATGATCATGCCGACCGGTATACCGATGATCAATCCAAGCATTCCGATCCAGCGATAGCCGATAAACATAGATAACAGTGTCAAAAATGGACTGATCCCGATACTGTCTCCCACAAGTTTTGGCTCGATCAATCTTCGAACGATCATTGTAACAAAATAAGCAACTATCAGTACTGCCGCATGAGCATATCCGCCGGTCAGCAAATAATAAGCCGCCCACGGCATAATCACAGTTCCCGTACCAATAAAAGGCAGAAAATCTAAGAGTGCTGTGATCACCGCGATCACCATCGCGTGTTTAATATGAAGTGCCGCAAAAAAACACCACAAAATAACAAACATGATGAACATGATCTTAAAACATGCTTTCAGATATCCACCAACGGCTTTCACCATAACATCACAAAATACATTCCATATGTGCTTAACACTCGATGGTGTGTATTTCAAAATTGTATCCTTGATCTTTTGTCGATCAGCGACAAAGAAATACGCTAACATGATCGTCAAGATCGACAACACCAGTCCATCAATAACGGAACCAGCTAGGGAACTCATTGTTTTCATTGGACTGTCCGTCAATGAATTCAAAAATTTTAAAATATAATCATTTAATCTACCGTTGTCTCCCGGCAGCAGCTTGTCCACATCAGATGGTATCAAATGAACCTTGCTGTGCAAAGTTGCCAGCGAATCATTAATGTTTTGAAGTACCGTCTGATACAATCCCGGCAGATCAACAACCCAGGCACTAACCTGCAAAATTATCTCTCGTATGCCAAAAACAAGCAGCGCTGCAACAGCCGCCAAAATAAGCACGATAACGATCACGGAACCATGCTTACGCATGATCTTGATCCGTTTTTCCAAAAAACTAACCAACGGATTTGTAATCATTGCAATGACCCACGCTATGATGATTGGTAAAAAAAATCGAAACAGCTTCGGTCCCAAAAAGAAAACTGCCAGTAGTGCTGCTAGAGTCACTACTAAATTGACCACGATCCGTTGATGCAAAACCTTTCGTTCTTCTGGCATAACTGCATCCCCCTCTTTCTTTGCCGTAAATAGTGTTTCTCTGCCTCTATATTAAGGCAAAGCATACAGCCATGCCTTGCCCAATCATCACAGAGAACATGATTACATTGTTACCTAATCTGACAATTTTATAGCAAATACAAATCCAACTGCTAAAATGATAACACCGGAAATCCAAGTCACGGCACTAAGTCCAAGCAGTGGTGTCTGCATGAGAATTACTACCGGAGAGGCAGCTACTAATCCCAAAATAGCCGTGTAGGTCAATGTTTCCTGCTTATTAAGCAGCACTTCGATCATCTTAGCAATAGCAAAAATACCGATCACAACGCCAAGTCCGAATGGAATCAATGATCCACATAACTGCAAAATCGTGTGCCACTGTCCCTTTGCAAGCGCACTCGTAAAATCTTTGACTGCTAAGAGGATTGGGTTGTAATAACCAAGGATCATGAGCATCATAGACCCGCTCACACCAGGGATAACCATTGTTGCAGATGCGATCACACCTACGATAAACAGTAAGATTGCCGGAATGATTCCTACCGTCAGCGTCACTTCCTTGCCTTCGCCGCCAAAATACTGCATTAATATAATAGATAGGAAAAATACTAAAAATACAATAACATGGGATATCCCTTTTTTCTTGCCTTTTACTTTGCCTAGCAGCAACGGGAGACCGCCTAAAATCAGACCGATGAATGCCATCTTGGTCTGAAATCCATAATGTTCCAACAAAAATCCAATAATATATGCAAAACCAACAATTCCAACTGCCATACCGATAATATATGGAGACAGGATTTTCAAACTCTTTTTCAATTGTGAAAACAAATGTGTCACACAATAAATAATGTCATCATAGATTCCCATCGAAACCATCATGGTTCCGCCACTCACTCCCGGAATGGCATTTGCCACACCGATCAACATACCTTTTAATATGTCTTTAATATACTTCATTTCTTTCCTCCACAATTTCAACAAATTTTTGTCACAGACACATTTTACTATAATAAACAGGCAGTTACAATTAGTAATACATTAAAAATTTATGAATTTTGTGACACCGTTTAGCAGTTGCAACCGTGCTCAATACTTCCTATAATAAGATGCACAGGGCAAAAGCAAATAATACTGTATCATAATAATGTAAGTACTAATGCAGATAGCTCTGTATCTTGCCTAGAACGAACACCTGTCGGCTTTATCCGGCAAACACCTATAGGAGCCCATTATAAGAAAGGTATGGAACATAACATTGAAATATATACAAATTCACAGAAAAAACGTCCTTTGGCATCAAAGCATATGCTTGTTTGTGCTGATCTCCCTTGTACTTTCTATGTCGCCTCGTCCGACAATGGCAAAGGAGAATGTACAAACAGATTGGACCAGACGCGTGATCACACACACTATCACAAATCCAAACAGCAAACTCCTTCATTTTCGATTTATGGATCAAAATGAGCAGGAGGTATCCCTGACGAAAAATACCACTTCGACGCAATCAGACCTGCTAACACAAAATCACACTGTGCTGCAGTCAGATTCACTAACACAGAGTCCTTCTACCGACTTATCATCAGCTGCTCTCCAGAGTTTAAGACTGACAGCTCCGATCCAGTCAGCCTTAAAAGGAGACAGCAATCTGCCAGCCTCATACGATCTGCGTGACTCCGGAGTTATCACTTCCATCAAAGATCAAGGAAATAGTGGGGCATGTTGGGCATTTGGCACTCTCAAATCAGCAGAATCCAATGCCATTCGCAAAGGTTTCTTAACAAAAAATCATGCCGATTTTTCAGAAAATCATTTGGCGTGGTTTGCTTTTCATCCATCCGAACGTGGCGGTGACAAACTGATCACAGACGGCTTTTATCCAATTTCCTCAAACGTTGATGCCGCCTATACCTGGGGCGGATCATCCCTGATTGCTTTATTTACATTAGCACGCTGGTCTGGCGTAGTATCAGAATCCACTGCACCTTTCCAGGCTGATACATTGGCAGAACGCAGTGCAATGGCACAAAAAATGAAAAAAAGCGGGGAAGTTCTCCGCTATCGCTCAAACTATCATATGCAAAATGCCACCTGTTATGATGCTGCACCAACAAGTGCCTGGAAAAATGCACTCATGAACACTTCCGCACTAGCGGCCGGAATGTATTACAACACGGCCTACGCTTCCAAGGGTTCTGCCGGTGCCACCTATTACCAGACTGCATATGCAGGTTCTACCGCTGTAAAATCCTCCAATCACTGCGTAACGATTATTGGCTGGGACGATAACTACTCCAGACTGAATTTTCCAAACAGTCATCGCCCCAAATCCGACGGTGCGTGGCTGGTTGCCAACAGCTATGGCCGCAAAACCGATGAAAACGGATATTTCTGGCTGTCATACGAAGAACCGTCTATTTGTGATGTCTACGCCTTCGAGCTGGAAAAAAATACAAAGTACGACACAAATTATCAATACGATGGTTTTGGATGGGGCAGTGCGATCCCAGATACTACAAGTCCGAAAGGGGCTAATATCTTTCGTGTCCGTTCAGATTACAACCAAAGCCTTAAGGCTGTAGGCATCTATACGATCACCGACGCCCAAAATGTAACGATCCAAATATACAAAAACGTTACTTCCGGCTACCCGACAAGCGGTAAACTTGTCAAGGCAAGTACCACTACCGCATCCATTCCCTACAATGGCTTTCACACGATCACACTCGCAAAACCGGTAGCACTCACAGGAGGCTCTTCATTTTCTGTTGTGGTAACCTACCATTCAAAAAATAACACAGAGGCTTATCTGCCGATTGAAGGGACAGGCGCTTCTACTAATCGTGTGCAATCGCTGTACAACAGCGAAACCGGGCAGAGTTTTTATTATTCGCCTACTGCGAATAGCTGGGTAGACACTTCTGCGGCAGGACAAAATAACGTCTGCATCAAGGCATTTGCCAAAAACACAACGCCAAAGCCGACAATTTCCTTTCGATCTGCCAAAATTATTGTTGGGAAGAAAGAGACCTTAAAGCTTCCTCTTACATTAAAACACATTACCGCAAGCCAGGTCCGCTATAAAAGCAGTAAGAAAAAAATAGTTTCTGTAACTGCAAGAGGTAAGATCCGTGCCAAAAAACGAGGAACCGCTACAATTACCGCTTATGGCAAAAATGTCAAGGCACGCATAAAAATTGTCGTAAAAAAAGCACCCTCGTCTGTCGCTTTGAAAGCGAAGAAAAAAGTGCTGAAAAAAGGCTCTGCTCTACAATTGAAGGTTGCACTTTCCAAACATAGTGCCAGCCGAAAACGAACTTTTCGGTCATCAAATCCAAAAGTGCTGATGGTATCCTCAAGCGGGATCGTTTATGCGCGCAAAAAAGGGACCGCGACCATTACAGTGATGACCTATAACCGCCATAAGGCCAAGTTAAAACTTCGCGTCAAATAGCGATAACTGCGATAACCTGGGCACTCCCTCTCTGCCGCACTATGCCAACCGAACATCATCTGCCATAAACGTTAGATCATGATGTGTAGACATTAATACTCTGCCACGGTGTCATTCTCTATCGTATCAAGCGCCGGCTTCAATACATCAGCTGCGGCCTCATCTGCATGCGATTCCAACTGTCGGATCCACACAGATGGTTCCACACGTTGGATCGTATTCAGACATTGATCCAAAAGCCCCTCACGCCAAAACGGCGACTTGCAGTGTACTAACATCAGAAGCTGTCTTTTGTCCTCCGGCAAATCTGTAACTGCACCGGCATCCGACTTCTTCAAAAATACAATACCACCTAACGGTGCACGCTCTGCCTGTACTGCCTCAGGACTGCACCAAGGCGTTCCGTATAAATATAATCTTTCTTTATAAATTCCGATAATATTCGCAGAATCGTTCAAGATTTTTCCGATTTGCTTTCCCTGACAGATCCCCGCAAATTCTGCATTCGGATCTGCCGCAAGAATCACACCGCGGCCATCAACAAGCAGCGACGAGGAATCCAATACAAAACGTCCATTTTGCTCCAATGCCAGATAGATAACGTCACGCAATGCCAAAAACAACTCTTCCTTCCATTTACCCTCTGCATCCTGTACCACATATACTTTGGCACTGCGATAGCCCTTGGCAATTGCAATACTGGTCAACTGTACATTCTTAGGATAGAGCAGATCAATTCCCATAGCTCCCTCAAACACACCGATTTCTTCCGATTCCATCAGCATGATCTGACCAACTGTCATTTGAATGTTCATTGTCATTTCCGGTTCTTCCACGATATCAATCGTCAATTGCGGTTCTTCGCTTTCATCACATCGGAATGCCTGAAAATTAGAATGCAGATTCTGTTCCTCCACATTAATGCAAACAACGGTATCTCCAATGCAGTATTTCATTGGCGTATCCTCCCTCTATCGAAACCTTTTGATGCGTCTCATTTTCGTTCTGCTGTTCAATTTTTCATTCACAACATAATTTTGAATAATATTACAGCTCGCCAGATCTTCTGCCGCTGTGCAAAAATCCTCCCAAAAAGAATCTCTCTGTTCTTCTGCGATCATATAACTGATTGCTAATTCATCAAACACCTTACGTGGATTTTCATCCTGATCGATCTTACGCACAATATCATACTCCAATGCCCCCAATTGCATGACCGGATAATCTCTGACAATTCCCTGTCCTACCGGCAGTGCATATATGACATCCGCCAACTTGCGTACTACATAATATTTATTTCTTACCATACACACCTCCCACTCTTTGATTTATTTGCCACTGTCTTTATATTTCCAAAAGGACGCAGTCACTCGGAACCGGCTGACTCCTCCATAAAAGATGCAAAAAACTCAGGGCACATATCCAATAAAGTCGGTTGATCCTTATCCGGACGAAACAAGTCCAAAACCGGCTTCATAACGCGTTCAAACTTGTCTGCATCTTTGGATAAACGCAATATTTCCGCCGTATTGACCGCATCTGCCAAGGCGGTATGCTGCGCCCCGGTAAACTCATAATCTGCTGCCGTAACTGCCTGCTTCAATTTAATCTTCTTGTTAATTCCTAACAGCTCACTATATACTTCTTGAAAGTCCGTCCAATGACTCTCCATACGGGCAATGATCGGTCCCTTGTACTCCTTAAATGTCGATTCCGTCTGAAACTGCCGGATATCCGACATACTCCAAGAATAAAACCAAGTAGGCTCTGATCCGATCCACTCAGCGAAATCATCCATCGCCTTCGCAAACCGCGGTGCCCCTACCAGTTTATCATCCGTAATGCCGGTTAACGCTATGATCCGATGATCCATCGCCCCATAATCCGGAGCAACATATGTCTGATACTGATCAATAACCTCAAACTGATCATCCATCTTCACTGCGCCAATCTCTATTAACTCACTGGAGAGCTTTATGTCACCTCGCTGTTGTTTATCAATTTTGTTCATTTCCAAATCAATCATGATATGATTCACCGGACACACTTCCCTTCTGTTCGATGATCGAATTTGCTTCTCATGCGGTAATACCGCCTCTTTTTATTGTACCACAAAGCGATACACTTTGCATTAACAACTTCACAAAAATTGACGTAACATCAAAATTATGTTATAATGTTATTGTCAATTGAATGGATTATTTTTGGGACAAGTTCGATCTTCATACTGTTAGTAATATTTTCGGACTAAAGATTCTGAGAAGATAATCTCACTATAGAAAGGTATAGGTGCTATATGAGTCAGGCAGACATACTCCGGGTAAGATCCTCCGTAGACCAAAACATCGGAAATAAAGTTAAGATCCGTGCGAACCGCGGGCGCCACAAGATCGATGTGACAGAGGGCATCATCCGTGAAACCTACCCAAGTATCTTTCTGGTGGAAGTAGAGAATAAGCTCGACGATACCACACAGAAGATTTCTTTCAGCTACACAGATGTACTCACAAAAGACGTCCAGATGCAGTTGATTTAAGGATCGCTGTGTTCTAATATTATTTTGATATTATGATGTAGGTACAAATACTCTTTTGATCCATGCATTATATTATTAATGACAATACAAAAAGAAGATACCGATTCACACTTTGTGATGAATACGGTATCTTCTTTTTATGTGTATTCTGTCATCATACTATCTGAGACAAATTATATTGCCTCACTGTCATTGTCTGCATTGCGTTGTCTGGTCTTGATCGCACAAACAATATAAAACGCTGCCAGGATCAGGCTTAATCCGCCCCAGATTGCTAAATCACCAAATTCTCCTCGATCAGCAAAACTCATCAAAAATCCAAGCAAATAGAATACAGCAGTTACGATCAGTCCCGCAATCCCTTTTGCGTTACGCATCACAATTCCCAAAATTCCACCGACCAGATATACAAATGCACATAATAACCCTGAACTGCCGCTGGTTGAATTATTCTCCTGCAATGCATTTCCTACCCCTACTGCGCAAGACTGTAATGCAATAAACAAGAACAAAACAATGGAAATGATCCCTATCGTCAACCTTCCACTACTCCACACGCCTTTTCTCTTATTATCCATATTCTCCTTCATTCCTTTCCATGATATGCTTACCTTTTATCGTAAGGTTCAGGCTATTTTCAACTTCCTATTCCTGTTACCTGTTTACTTAAGTGTCAACTTCGCTACTCCTGTTTTGTACTCTTTCATATAATCATCATTCGGTCTGACATCCAATGTAAACTCGATCGTTTTTACTTTGCTAATATTGTTGTCAGTTAAAAAGCCTTGGCTTAAATCTATCGTGACTATGTTTTGCTGTTTATCAAATACCGGAATACTAACAAGATCAAAATCTGTTTCTGACGAGGTATAGTCATTCACGGTAATGTTTTCAACATCAAAAACCTGATACTTTCCAGTCGTATTCGTAACGGCAAATTGATATTTATCCCCGTCGCCTCCCAGGTATTCGATCTTAATGCCGTTTTTGTTATAAATCGATTTACCGGTTTTGACCACTTTCCTGCCTTGAAACTTATTCGTTTTAATGCGGATCACATCTGTGTAAAACGAAGTATACTCATCAGAATCTACTGCTTGAAATTTGATATCCACAAATTCTATATCTTTCATTCCCATGTCTTCCATAAAATCTGTATCAAGCTCTAGTTTTGCATTTGCTTTCTTTCCTTTGGCAATTTCACAATCAAGGTCAAACATGTTGTTATTCGTCATAATTCCATTGATCGAATATGCACTGGCATAAATTGTCCAATTTGCACTGGATTTGTTCTGAAGCCGGAACCAGATCGCCGTGTTTGCATCATCGAATTTATCAACATCAATCACCAGATTTTTCTTGTTATAAACATTTCCCTTGGTCACCGTTGTCTGCGTTTTAGAAGTAGTCTGATCCGATGTACTTTCCGTCGTTGTCTTGCTGCTCCCTTTTGCTTCCTTGTTACTCTCCTCTTTATCACTTCCACCGCTACAAGTCACTGCTAAAACTACAACAGCTACTATTACAACGGCAAAGATCAAAAAACTGCTTTTTTTATCTTTCATACGCATCCTTTCTCCTGCCTGACAAAAAAACAGACTATCAGGCACGCTTTAATTATTTGTGCCGGCTTATAGTCTGATTTTACATGAAATAATTCTATTTTTCGTCCGCTATACAGCGGAATAAGCGTGAGTCGTCAAACGATTAAGAAACAATGAGTGCTAATATACTTATGATCAAGAAGCAACGAGTGCTAATATTCTTATGATCAAGAAGCAACGAGTGCTAATATGCTTATGATCAAGAAACACCATACTATCGTATAAATGACCGTCATGATCATGTACAGCAGTCTGCTTTTATTCATGAGAGGCAAACGATCCATTACCCCGCCATAGTTTCCTATCAATTCGACACAACCAAGAAGCATTAACAAAGCGTCAATGCGAAATGCCCATAATGTAAAACCGGTATATGCCGCATTGTCCGCATCCGTAAACGTACCGGAAAAACAAAGTGCATAAATTATTACATAGCCAAGAGCTGCAATAAGCATTTTCCATATTTTTCCTGTCCGAAATCCAACCGGCAGCCACCTGCGCCATCCAAGCGCAAGCTGTTTGTCTGTACTTTTGGGCTGTAATGCAAACTGTACGATACGTTTTATAAAGTCTAACGCATCCGAGTAAAATCTATTCTGTGCAGCTAATTTACGTTTGGGAGCCAATTCGCTATACAGATTATTCGTCCGTTTATTCGATCCGGCGATCGTTCCACATTCCTGAATGACTTTCCGCAGTTCATCCACTGTCGGATAACGATCTTCTTTGGCAAGTTGTATGCATTTGGTGATGATATCATAGTACTTGCCGGCATATTTGCCGCTGTCCGGATAATCACCGGTCAGCATATAATAGAACGTGATGCCCAGCGCATAAATGTCCGTACGAGGATCTGACTGCCCAAAACCATATTGTTCCGGTGCTGCAAATCTTCTTGTGCCCATCAGTCTGGTATCCTCATTTTGTTCCGCACGGAGTTCTCTTGCCGCATTGAAATCAATCAGTTTTACGACTCCATCAGAGCTAAAGATAATATTCGATGGCTTGATGTCACGATGTATGATCGGCGGTAGATTGCCATGCAGCTTGTGCAAAATATCACAAAGCGATCGGATAACAAACGCCGCATTTTCCTCCGATAATACTCCATGCTCTTCCATTACAGTCTCCAGCGTCTTTCCATGTATATATTCTTCGATCACGATCAAACGATTTTCTTCTTCCACACACTCTATAACCTTTGGAATATTATCAAATTGTTTTTCTTTTAATTGTGCATATACTTCAAAGTTATATAATAGAAGTTCCTTACGCACATAGATTTCATTCGTCTCTATATTTTTTACCAGCCATATCTGCTTATCATCACTTAACCGGGTGACTTTTTCATATAACGATAATTGGTATTTTTCTTCCAACGTCAATGTTATCCTCCCATCATGCGCTCTGTCATTCACTGCATAGTGCGCCCTGTCATCCACTGCATAGTGCGCTCTGTCATTCACTGCATAGTGCACCCTGTCATCCACTGCATACTACACTATCATTCATTGCATAGTGCGCTCCGTTATTTACTGCATAGGTTCTTGTATTTTCTAACACATTCCTTTAAAATATCATATTAGATAAATTATAGCAACAAAATGGATAATTCCTTTCTGGCTGTAAGTAATATTAACCATAAATATATTGTAGTGGAAAAGAGGAACCTATGAAAGAACAACCAACAACCGAACTACTCGATATTCTTAATAACATCGACAAAAAGGACATGAGTGCGTACATCAAAGAATTTGCTGCAACCGCTTCAGCCGCAGCTCCATTCCCGGAATACATCGCCGAACATAGCATTGCCATTGCTGACGTTGTGCATCGCTGCCGTGGTATATTATCCAAATCTTATGTATATGACATTCTAAATGGGACCAAACGAAATCCGTCCCGCGATGTTGTTCTGCTCTTATGTATCGCCGTCCATGCAGATCGCAAACAGACAAGACGGCTGCTTGAAAAATATGGTCACCGCGATCTATATGCAAAAGATACAAGAGATATCATTATTGCGACCTATATCAACAACAAAGAATATGACATAGATCGCATTAATGACGAATTATTTCAGTACCATTTATCACCTCTTAGCACCGAGCATTAACCGACAAATACTGCCGTACATCCATCCGCTTTAACGATGCCTTTCTCCACTACAGCTGAACCGCCAACGGTATATAATACCTTTCCGTTTACATTAGGTACTGTCACGGCATCTGCTCCCGGATTAATAATGACCGTGATCTCCTGTTCTGCTGAAGTGCGCTTGTAAACCAACGGATAATCATCGGATACAAAAGAGATCTCTCCTTTGCTTTGCAACGCCGGATTTGCCTTACGAAATGCGATCAAACGTTTTACTTCACTGCGAAGTGAATCTTCCTGTTCTGACTGCGTTTTCGCATTTGGACGGTCTGCGCTCTCGTCAAGAGCAATATAATATTTATCCTTACGAGCTGTTGAAAATCCGGCACTCAAACTGTCATCCCACTGCATCGGTGTACGAGAACCGGTTCTTCCATATCCACCTTCCACAGAAGTTAAGCCTTCCACATAGCGCATGCCAATCTCATCCCCATAGTAAATAAATGGTGCTCCCGGCATAGAAAGCAGAAATGCAAATGCCACCTTTAATTCATCCGTGTCCAAGTTCTTTGCCAAACGATCCATATCATGATTGCCGGACGGAATACAGATCAATCCTTTTCCATCTGTCTTCGCATAGTTCGCCTGATAAGCAGCAACGAATTCTTTGGCAGATCCTTCCGCATCCTTGCTGAAATACGGATGATCGCAGCGGAACAGATCATTATAATGAGATGGTCCGAAGTGAAGCAAAAAGTCCATGTGAAAACCGCCGATCAAAGACTTATCCGGCTCACCCCATTCTGATACCATTGCTGCATCCGGAAATTCCTCTTCCAAAAATTCACGAATATTCTGCCAAAGAGCAATCGTCCCCTTGCTTTCCGGATCATTTTTCACCAGAGATCCCGCCATGTCCACACGAAAACCGTCACAGCCTGCATCCAGCCAAAAACGCATGATATCTTTTAGAGCCTCTCTCGTAGCGATCGGCCCTTCTGCATCCATCGGCTGCTGCCATTTTTGCTCCGGATCCGGCTGATAAAATCCATAATTCAGCGCCGGCTGATGCGAGAAAAAGTTCACAGCGCAAGAGCCGTCACGATCGGATATGCCACGAATACTTCCCATTCCTGTCGGTTCTACCCAGATACAATCTGTCCACACATACCGATCTGTATACTCATTACGTTCTGCTTTCATAGACTTCTTAAACCACTCATGCGTTACCGCAGTATGTCCCGGCACCAAGTCTAAGAGTATATGCATATCTTTGCGGTGCGCTTCCTCAAACAAACGTATCAAATCTTCATTGGTTCCATAACGCGGTGCCACTGTATAGTAATCTTCTACATCATAGCCCGCATCTCCAAACGGAGACTGAAAACATGGATTGATCCAAATCGCATTACACCCCAGATCCTGAATGTAATCCAATTTTTCAATAATACCATTGATATCACCAATTCCGTCCGCGTTCGTATCGCGGAAAGACTGCGGATAAATCTCATAAAACACAGCGTTATCAAGCCATTCCGGTTGTTTTCTCTTTGTCATCATTATAACCTTACCTTTCTTACTGTACATCTGCAGTCCTATTACCACAGACGTATTATTTGTGTATATCGGCCAATACTATATTTTCTTAGTTTTTTTCTCCTTAATATTAATCTTGCACAACAAATTTTACAAGTGTTTTTATTATTTCCTTTGCCTCCAATGGCTTTGCAAGATGTTCATTCATACCAGCCGCAAACGATTTCTGACGATCATCTACAAACGCCTTGGCGGTCATTGCAATGATCGGAACTGTCATGGCATCTTCCCGCTCCAATGCACGAATGCACGCAGTTGCCTCTAATCCATCCATGATCGGCATCATAATATCCATCAAAACAGCATCAAACTCACCTTCCTCAGAAGCCCTGAATTCTTTAACACAGCGCTCTCCATTCTCCACTAAAACCACTGTAGCTCCTGCCGATTCCAATATAAATTTGGCCACTTCCATATTTAGTTCATTATCTTCTGCCACCAGAATTTTTTTGCCTGTCAATACACCGGATACTTCTTCCTCAGGCTGCTCTTCCTCCAAAACAGCCTCATGGTTCACCAAGAGAGGCATCCTTATCTCGAACACAGACCCTTTTCCCTGCTTACTGGTAAACGAAATCTGTCCATTCATCTTATCCAATATATTTTTAACAATAGGCAGCCCTAAGCCGGTACCGCCATATAAAGTCCGTGCTGTCTCCGACTCCTGCGCAAACGGTTCAAAGATTTTCTGTTGAAATTCTTCGCTCATACCAATGCCGGTATCTTCACAGCGAAAGGTTAAGACAACATGATCTTCATCCATAGTTTCTTCTTTATAGCTTAATATGATCTTTCCATTGTCTTTATTGTACTTCACAGCATTACTCAGTATATTCATAAACATTCTCTTAATATGGATCGGACTTCCCACGAAGGAAGAATGTTTGACATCATAATCCGCCACCTGAATCGTTATGCCTCGTTCTACCGCCTGCTGCTCCACTACCTGATATAAGTTGTCCAACATTCGGGACAGGTTAAATGAGCGTTCCTCCATGATAATTTCCCCGGACTCAAGTTTTCCCATATCTAACACTTCGTCGACCAGTTCCAATAAAAGCCCTGAGGCATCCCATATCTTCTTACGGCATTCTGCCTGCTTATCCAGGTCATCATTGTAATAATTAGCAACCTCGATCATTCCACGAATACCGTTGATCGGCGTTCGGATATCATGACTCATTCTCTGCAAGAACTCGGTCTTGGCAACATTAGCACTCTGTGCTTCCTGCGCTTTTATAACAAGCTCGCGTTGGTATTCCCGTTCACGTTGTCGCCGTTCACGCATATGAACCTGCTCTCCGCGATACTGCACAAATAATATGATTGCAGAAAAACTAATATAAATAATAGCTGCTACTAAAACGTTGCGCCAACAGTTTACATAAACTTTCGACAACGGAAGACAGGTATAGATATAATAATCTGTCCCACCGCTCACATTTCCATAATAGAAGTTGTGGTCTACTTGAAAACGCTTCAATTGTGATTGTTTTTTATGGTTTCTTATCGCACGATTTAGTTTTGAAACAAAAGGGCAGTCAAACGAATTCAGATCAACATGTCTTTTATCATTCGAAGCAATAATCTTTTTCCCTTTCGTAATTATGATCGTACCATTGGTATGCATATTATACCCCTCCAACAAACTTTGAATGGACAGAGCATAATTTTTGGCATACTGTGCCTTTGTTGCATTATAACAAACGATCACGCCTTTTTGATCAGGTCTTCCGACTGCCGATATATCAACGAGCGTTCCGTCTTCCGTTTCAATTCTTTCTGCATAGTTTTTTAATTCATATTGTGCTGTATTTAAGACAACCTCTCGTTTTATTTCCTTTCTCACTTCTGCATCGGGAATGTCAACTGTTTTATATTCCTGTACAACATCCCCGGAGGGCGACATTAATGTAATTCCACTCAATCTTTGCTCATCTGTATATTTCTTGAGCCAGTCATAATCTATCTCCTTACTATGGCGTGCAACATCACGTCGAACCTGCTGCGTTTTATCAATCAGCCGATCAAGGCTCTTGGTGACATTTGATGCATTGTATTTCTGATATGTAATATACTGTGTTTTAATATATTCTGCTTTATCTTCTACGCGCTTCTGCGCATCTTTCAAGTCCGATTCCGCAGATAACTCAAATACGCCAAACAGGATCATACATCCAACCAACGTTATTAATCCCAGTGTGCGTCTTCTTGTTTTTCCCCAATATTCCTTATTATTTTTCAAGAACATCTACCTCCAGAAATTCGTCGGCGTTTGTTACATACTGCTCCAATATCTTTTTTGTTCTTCCGTCTTTTCGCATACTGTCAAGCTCTTTGGACAAGGCTGCAGCGATGCCGCGCTGATCTTTTTTCGCAAAAGCAACCCCCAAACCCGTTGTCAAAATAGATTCCTTTAATATGCGGTAATCTGCGTTGAAATCTTTCAAATACTGTTCCACCGCCGTTTCATGAGCTGCAATTGCATCTACATATCCTTTTCCCAGTGCCGTGTATATATACTCTCGATTTTCAAAACTGTAAACGTTTTTTACTCTAGGGATATTCCCCTCTTGTTTCAAAAAGATCATTTCCGGTTTGGTAGTTGACTGTACGGCGATGATCTTATCCTTTAGATCACTCAAATGATAGATAGAACTCTTCGCATCCACCGCCACTACCTGATGACTGACCATATAAGGTCCTGCCCATTGGTAATCCTGCGTCCTTCCTTCCATCGAAAAGCAACCCCAGATACAGTCTATCTTCCCTGACTCGACCAGCTCATCTTTTTTTTCCCAGTCAATCTGTCGAAACACCGTCCTGTAACCGAGCTGTCCAAATGCTTCTTCGGCAATCTTCACATCAATTCCCGCCGGATTACCATGCTCGTCCGTATAGTTATAGGGTGGGAATATATCACTTCCTACAATGATCGTCGGTCTATTGTCTTGTTTATTTCGGGATTCTTTCGTAAGATGTGCGCAGCCGGCTATCAAACTGACTGCAACGCACAGTGCGCTCAGCACCGCTATCCATTTTTTTATGCACATGTCTGTTTCCTTTCGTGCTTTTAACAGAATTATAATTACGAATAATCTTATTCCTTGATTCGCTTTCATCATTATATAGAATTAAATTTAGAAAGTAAATAGACTGTCGAATTATGTCGTACTTTCTTGCGCATAACAGTGGCAAAATACTATGGTGCCATCTGCATTTTTGACAATTCCTCTCGTTATTGTCAAAACCAAAAAATATAACATTTCGACAGTCTTTTTATCATCAGCTTAAAATGTCAAACGACTAATACGCCTCTCTCAATAACCTCCGGAAGTTCACTTAAATCACGGATTACCAAATCTGCCCCTGCACGCGTAAGTGTCTCCTGTGCACACTGCATCTGTTCTGCTTTCTCCTCCGCAGAAAGTGAGGCAAATTCTTTCTCACTAAGTCCCAGTGCAGAGCTTCCCTCTAACACTCCTATCGTAAACACTCCAGCATTTTTGCCTTCTTTCATATCCGATGCTGTATCTCCAACCTTGATCACCTGTCTGACATCTTCGATGCCAAGTAACTGCATATTGCGAAAGATCATATATGGAGCTGGTCTTCCTTTGCCGCCAACATCTTCCGGTGTCACAAGTGCATCCGGCTCATATCCTTTCTTGGATGCCTCCTCGCTGACAATATCCATCATGGCATGTGTATATCCCGTAGTCGATCCAATGCGGATATCCTGTTCCCGAAGCCATTTCACACACTCCAAACATCCATATTTGGGGTCCGTATATTCTACCAGACCGGACAACAATTGTTTTTCAAAGATATCGTAGATCTTTTCCACATCGTCTGCTGTCGGTGCCTGTTGATATTTTGCGATCCAGGCTTTTTGTATACGTTTCATGGACAGCATTGCACGAATATGATCCATTTTGAGTAGTCCCATCGGCTCTCTGATCTCCTGCATCGTCGGTGTGATACCTACTTCTTCAAATGCCTTTGCAAATGCATGGACAGGTGCAAAACAACCATAATCTACCGTCGTTCCCGCCCAGTCCATTACTATCATTTTAATATCCATACGTCTTTACTCCTCCATCCTTGTTCCAATATTTACTGCATATTGCTATGCTCCCTTTGCCTGCAGATTGTGTTTGCTGTCCAAAAAATCAGACAACAGATCTGCCAGCTTATCTATATCTTCCCGATAAATTTCTCCAATATTTCCTACGCGGAACGTTTCCGCTTTCGTTGTTTTGCCCGGGTATAAAATATATCCACGCTCTTTGATATAGTCATACATTTCATGAAACGAAAAATTACATCCAGCCGGATAATAAAATGTAGTGATAATCGGTCCCTGCACATCCTGTTCCAAAAACGGGATAAATCCAAGTGCTGACAATTTCTTGCGAAGCAGCTTCTCATTGGCTGCATACCGCTCATGTCGTGCAGCAATACCACCTTCTGTCTCCAGTTCTTCCATTGCTTTAGCAAACGCCAGAACAACATGTGTCGGCGATGTAAATCTCCATTTACCATCTACGTTCATGGTTTTCCACTGATCGTACAGATCCAACGACAACGAACGTGCATTGCCTTCACAGGCGGCTAACAGATCTTTACGAACGATCACATACGCAAAACCCGGTACACCCTGAATGCATTTATTGGCACTGCTGATAATGCAATCAATCCCCCATTCTCTAACTGGGATATCCACTCCGGCAAAGCTGCTCATTGCGTCAACAATAAAAGTTGCACCCGCTTCTTTCACAACTCGGCCGATCGACTGTACATCATTCAGAATACCGCTCGTAGTCTCACTGTGAACCATTGCAACATGTGTGATCGATTTATTTTCCTGCAAAATCGCTTTCACCGTCTGCGCATCCGGCTGTTCATCAATTGCCCAAGAACGCATATGATAAGAAATGCCCGCATGATGCGCAATATCTGCCATGCGCTCTCCATATGCGCCATTGGCGAGGATCAATAAGTAATCGTCCTCTCCCACTAACGTCGTGATCGCTGCCTCCACACCAAAGGTTCCACTGCCCTGCATCAAAACACTCGTATACTCTTCTTCAGAAACGTGTGCCAGCTTTAGCAGTCCTGCACGGATCTTCTGTGTGACGGACTTGTAATCATCATCCCAAGTACAATGATCGATCATCATTTCTCGCTTTACCGTGTCCGTTGTCGTAAGAGGCCCCGGTGTTAATAATTTATATTGCATTTTATTTTCCTCCGCATCGTTTATTATGGCATAACTTCGTCAGACAACTGCTGATGTTTCTCATATAATTCAAAGGTCAATGGCTCGGAAAAAGTCTTTGGATAGGTTGACTTATTCGCTGCATCTGCAGACTCACCCTCATACAATGGATTTGGATAGGATTTCTGCAATTCCTCACGTCCATGTTCAATAATGCACTGTGCCATCTTCTGTGCCTGTGGATTGGTATCTTTGCCCTTGTCGATCACTGCAACAGACTCTGTCAGAGAAAAATTACCTTCCGTCGGATCTACATAATCAATTGGCTGGCCATTCGCCTTATCTGCAACTGCCTGATGTCTAAGTCCAAATCCAATCGCGACTTCACCTGCACGACACAGTTTTAATGGTGCAGAACCGGAATCCTCAATATGGTCGCCTGCATTGACATAAATCTGTTTTAATACATTCTGAGCCTCCTTCTCGCCATAGGCAGAAATCAACGCCTGCATAAGCAGCCAAGCAGTCGATGAAGACTTAACATCTGTAATTGCCAGATAACCTTTGTACTCCTTTTTGGTCAGATCTTTTAGGCAGGTCGGTGTGGAAAGATTATACTTTTTCATCAGATCTGTATTCATGATGATCGCACCTTCCTGAGAAGTGATCGGTGCTGCGTAATCTCCAAACTTATCCAATGTCTTTATCGGAAAGTCCAACTTTTGGAACATCTTATTTTGCTGTTGCGCACTGTCCAGATAAAAGGTACTCATTGTTACCATATCAGCCTCAATGTTTTTGCCCTCTGCAAGCAATTTGCCACCAAGCTCCGATGTACCAAATCCATTAAAGGTATATTTATCTTTGTATCCATTGTTATCCAACGCATTTTTCATCGCTGTAATTGCTTCATCATCTGCATTCGAATAAATAACAATTTTCGTATCCGACGCTTTTCCCGAAGATCCCCCTGTTGCATTCCCACATCCTGTAACCGCTGTTGCGGCCAATGTCACTGCCATCATCATTCCCATTAATTTTCTGCGAAACATAGTTCCTCCTTCTTGTGCATCCCTTTCGCACGTTTTGATAATTTATATTTAGCAAGCACCGCAAAGAGTGCTTTTGCTATCAGATTAGTAAAAAAGATCAACAAAGATAATACAAATACTTCGTTAAACTTATTAATATACTGCAGCTGCTTGATCTTCGTCGTTAAGACCATCGTTCTCGATCCTACCAGGAAAATAATGGCGCTCACTGTCACACAGGCGTTTGTGAAATAATAGTCAAATACACTCCACAGACTTTCCCTCACATTTGGCGTCACAATACGCACGATCGTCTTGATCCAGCTATCTCCCATCAGTCCTGCTGTCGTTTCCCAGCTTTCATTTAATTTGGATAACGAATTTTTCATCATCAGATACGGCGATGAAAAATAATGGATCACGTTACAGATTAGCAATATCCACATGGTGTTTTGCAAACTCGTTCCGGAAAACACAAACATATATGCTACACCAAGCACCATACCCGGAATCGTGTTTGTCACCAATGCGATGCCCTCGATAATCCCTTTGCACCACTTCGGCATATGACTTCTTGCGGTAACAAGTGCAGCACCATACGCTGTGAATGTTCCAATGATTGCAGTAAGCACTGCCATTTCCAATGTGTTGATATAAATCTGCAGCAGACTGTCATCGGTAAACACTGCGATGACATGCTCCATTGAAAAGCTTACTTTATTCGGCCAGTCTGTCACTAATGGAGCCACAAAGATCACTGCAAAAATCGAAAGCATCAGCACCAAAAACAGGACAGATAGTCCAGACCATATAACATCTCTGAGACGATTTTGGGTCAGTTCTGCACCGCTGATCTTTTTGTAGCGGATATTATATTTTTCTAGAAATTGTAATAAGCAAATACTAACAATGGATGGAAGCAGCATAATCATCGCTACCGCTGCACCTTTGCCAAAATTAGGAATACCTCCCAGCATTTGGCGATAAAGCACACTTGCTACCACTTCAAAGCGTCCTCCAACGGATGCCGGAATGCCAAAATCGGTAAAACTCAGGAAAAACGCCTGAATGAATGCACCACATAGTGTCCCTAAAAGCGGTCTGATTATGGCAATCCAAAAAGTAGCATAGGATTTATCTCCCATTACTTTGGATACAACCATCGCCTTCTTGTCGATATACTGCATCGTGTTACTAATCAGCAAAAAGGCAACCGGTATCGTGTAAACACTATAACCGATCAATAATCCCCAAATACCGTAAAGATCAAATGGCAATTTGTGATGGAAACATTTTGTCAGCAATCCATTATTACCAAAGGAATAAATAATGGCGAATCCATACGTAATCGTCGGCATAAACATCGGAAACATTGCTGCTATGCGAATAATGCCTTTACCCTTTGCCGGTAAGTTAGTATAATAACAGGTATAAGCTAACACAAAGGCGATCAGCGTTGCTGCTGCGGCAGACAATGCAGCAATCTCAAAACTGTTGCGCAATGCCTGTCCAAATTTACGCCCTGCAAATACACTTTGATAAACAGACAAGGTATATGCTCCATTTGTATCCATAAACGAACGAAGTAACAGTCTGACGATCGGCATTGCTAAAAATATCATAAAAAACAGACTGATCACTCCAAATATCAATTTAATTCCAATTGCATTCTTTTTCACTGTTACACCGCTTTCCCTGCTGTTAATGGTGCAGCGCCAAACAGCGTCAAGATGTTATCTCGTTTAATCACAAGCTGATTTAAGATAAATTTGCGGACAAAATCATTTTGCGGGCTGTGCACAATTTGTGCCGGCGTATCATACTGTGATATTTTGCCGTGTTCGATAATAAGAACCCGATCTGAAAGCGTCAACGCCTCTTCCGGATCGTGTGTTACGATGATCGTTGTTAGGTGAAACTGTCGGGAAATCGTCTTAATCTTGTCTTTGATCGACTCCTTAATCACACCATCCAACGCCGAAAGCGGCTCATCCAACAATAAGATCTTTGGTTTCATCACCATCGTTCTCGCTAACGCAACGCGCTGTTTCTGCCCACCGGACAACTGCTCTATTTTTTTATCCAGATGTGCACGCAGTTCCAACAGATCAATCAAGGCATCCACCTCTTTTGCTGTCGACAACCCAGGCTTGTTACGCAGTCCATATACAATATTCTGATATACATTTAAATTGGGAAATAATGCATAATCCTGAAATACAATATTGAAATCTCTTTTTTCCATAGGAAGCTTTGTGATATCTTCTTCCTGATAATAAATCATTCCCTTATCCGCATCCGTAATCCCTAAAATCAGATTCAAAAGGGTCGTCTTACCGCAGCCGGACGGTCCTAAAATCGAAACAATCTCTCCGTCCTGCACCTCAAGGGAAATGTCATTCAATACAGTCACACCATCAAATGACTTACTAATATGTTCTAACTTTAACATGGGCTCATTCCTTTCTATACTGTCATGCAATATACGTTTTATCTGCTGACCATTATAGAAAGTCTATGTAAAATTCACTATCGCCCCAAAGTAAAAAAACCGTAAAAAGTATCTGCTCCAAACTTTGCGCATCCGAAGCTACTGTCTGGTCACATATTGCTTATTATGTCACTTAAATAATAGCTATCTTGCAGCTAATAGGTTAGCTTTGCTATAGCTGTTTTTCATAACAGAGCCAATGTTCTCCGAAAAGATCTGCTTCTGCGCACAGTGTAAAATGCAGATGCTCATACGAGTGTACCGCACGTTTATTGCCCGGACTGACAAGATAGTGCACGCTTTTGCACCCGCGCTTTGCAGCGACCTGCATCAATTCCAAAATCATTTTTCTGGCAATCGCCTGTCCTCTGGCATCCTCACGTACGACCAGTCTGGCGAACTCTGCAGCGGGCTGTAGTTGCGCAGACCAGCAAGGCAGTTCTTCCACGACATGATCATCGTCGATAGAGATTGCTCCCAGAAGTTCTCCCGTCTCGTCTTTCCAAACGTATGCATCTCCACGGGCAAGATCGCCGTCCATAGTCTCCTCGCTTGGATAATCTTCATTCCAAGTACATCCTTCACTTCCAATAGCTGCTGTGTATAGTGCCATAATATATGGTTTATCGTCGATAGTTGCTTGATATAATGCCATTTTCTTTCGCTCCTTTACAAAATGTTATTCTGCCTGTAAAGTATATATAATATCATTAATTTATATAGAAAGGAAGTTTCTCATGATAACGACCAACACTACCTCCTTAAAATACACCATAGACACACCGGAAAACCGCCAATTTCTGTCCGAAATCCGCGACACATTATTTTCCTTTGGCAGACAGTTTCCCTCACCGGGCGGTGGTTCCTATTACCTCGGCGATGATGGCACGCCGCTGAAAGACCGTCCGCGTGAAACTTGGATCACGAGCCGCATGGCACATGTCTACAGCATCGCTTCTTTATTAGAACCTGCATCGGATTATGGTTTGCTTGCCGATGCCGCTTTGCAAGGATTGTGTGGAGAACTGCATGATCGCTCCAACGGTGGCTGGTATGCCGGATTACAAGCGGACTGCACTCCTTTGCCAGCCAAACAATGCTATGCGCATGCTTTTGTCATCTTGGCAGCCTGTTCCGGCGTTTTAGCGAAAAGACCTGCAGCGCAGTCATTGCTAGAGGATGCTTTAGCAATTTACGATAAATATTTTTGGAATGAAACAGAGGGACTCTCCTGCGATACTTGGAATACAGAATTTACGATATTAGATGATTACCGTGGGCTTAATGCAAATATGCATACGGTGGAAGCGTTTTTAGCAGTTGCGGATGCAACAGGCAATGAAACCTACCGCCGGCGGGCTGGACGTATTATTGATCATGTTCTTACATGGGCTAACCATAATGAATGGCGTATCCCGGAACATTTTCGAAAAGACTGGACACCGGATCTGGACTGTAACAAGGATCATCCGGACGATCCGTTCAAACCCTATGGTGCAACACCGGGTCATGGTATCGAATGGGCAAGATTGATCACGCAATGGGCATATTCGATGAAAAATACAGCGGAAGATACTACTCCGATTGAAAAATATGTGACTGCTGCCGAATCTCTCTATCAGAGGGCGATCAAAGATGCATGGAACGCAGACGGTGCACCGGGTATCGTCTATACTACAGACTGGCAGGGAAACCCTGTCGTTCATGACCGCATGCACTGGACTCTTGCAGAAGCAATCAATACTTCTGCCGTACTTTGGCATGTCACTCACAAACAGCAGTATGCCGATGACTATGCAATGTTTCTCCGTTATTTGGATGAACAGGTATTAGATCATGTCCACGGCTCTTGGTATCACCAGCTCGATGCTGCCGGAAATGTTCTGACAACCGTGTGGCCGGGCAAATCAGATCTGTACCATGCCGTGCAGGCAACGCTGATCCCGTACTATCCTGTAGACACCTCGATTGCAGCAGCGGTGGCTCATCCTATGATATAATGAGCCTCAGAGAAAAACAAGCGGCTGCGAAGCAGACATTTGTTTTTCTGGGCTCATTAACGAGCAAATAAGCTTGTGAAACAAGCGAATAAGCTCTGAAAGAGCGGATTTGCGAGTTTGATAAAAAGGCAAATTGATATGTGATATAATGACCGAGTTTGACAATCACCACATGTTTGTCCCCAGCGGGCAATGTGCATCTGACCGAAAGGCTCTCGCTTCCACATAAGCACCACATTTTCGGCAAGTACCTTTATTAAGCCATTTACACGCCTTGCATACCGCAAGGCGTGTTTCATATTGCGACGGATCAGCCTGTTCCATTTTAGGGACACTCCTTTGAAAGTCCAACACCTGCTGTAGTGCCGTCTGCTCATCCATTTCCCGTAGCAGACAGCGTACACAGGGGATCCGCATATTTGATCCAGACATATTAAATCTACATTCCCTTCTCAGACAATCGGACAATAAATCCGACATACACTGCACGGTAACAAAGTAACTGTCTGCTCGCTGCCGTTCCAATGTTCTGTACGATACTGCACCTTCACCTGATCCGGCTGTTCAAAAGTATTGTGCGCATGCACCTCATCCTGAAGCACAGCAATCTCTGCTTGTCCGTTAAATTGGCTCTTATCTTCCAAACGGCAGATCACCTGTATTTCTTCCTTCAGCGAAGTATTCGCAAGCGTAATCGTCATATTTCCATCATCACTCACAGACACCGACTCCGAAAGTGATGGTATCACTTTTCCATCATGATCTACCGGCAACGTATCAACCGCACTTTGCACAAGACTGGCACCCTGATGTTCTTTATACATAGCAAACACATCATAAGTTGGCGTCTTAACGATCTGATCCCCCTCTGTCAACACCATCGCCTGCAATACATTGACAACCTGTGCGATATTTGCCATTGAGATCATGTCGCTATGTTTGTTAAAGATATTTAAATTCAAAGCGGCTACGATCGCATCACGCATCGTATTTTGCTGGTACAAAAATCCCGGATTCGTTCCCGGCTCCACATCATACCAAGTTCCCCACTCATCTATAATAAGATCAATATTATGCTCTGGATCAAGCTCATCCATAATCTTCAAATGACCATCAATGACCTCCTCGATCCCTAACGTTTTCGCGATCGTTGTGTAATATTCCTGCTCAGTAAAATCCGTAGCACTTCCTTTGTGTTCCCAGTCGCCCGGCACGGTATAATAATGCAGACTAATCCCTTTGGCGTGCTGATGGTTAATACGACTCATCAGCTCTCTCGTCCATGCATAATCATCCCCACTTGGTCCACAAGCTACTTTATATACTTTATTGCCGGAATATTCTTTGCAAAACTGCTGATACCGCTTATATTCATTGGCATAAAAGTCCGCGTCCATGCTGCCACCGCAGCCCCAACTTTCATTGCCGATACCCAAGTATTTTACTTTCCAAGGCTCTGCATGACCGTTCGCTGCGCGTAACTCTGCAAAAGTTGATCCTGACTCTGCCGTCATATATTCTACCCATTCTGCTGCCTCCTGCACCGTACCACTTCCCATATTAACAGCAATGTATGGTTCACAGCCGATCTGTTCGCAAAGTTCCATAAATTCGTGCGTACCAAAGCTATTGTCCTCTACTGTACCGCCCCAGTTTGTATTGACCATCTTCCGTCTGGACTCCTTCGGACCAATGCCATCTTTCCAATGATATTCATCCGCATAGCATCCACCCGGCCAGCGCAGTACAGGAAGCTTAATCTCACGCAGAGCCTCCACAACATCATTGCGCATGCCGTTGGTATTCGGAATATCCGAGTCCTCTCCAACATAAACGCCGTCATAAATGCAGCGTCCTAAATGCTCCGAAAACTGTCCATAAATCTCCGGTGCGATCGTGCTCTTGTGAACACTTGGTGTTATACTTAACACTGACTTTTTCATAAATAAATTTCCCCCTTTTTACTATTTTCTCCCAATACACTATAAGTTGGCAACTAATTTCAACCTCAAAATAGTCCACCGATCAAATATACCGCAAAGGCCGCAACCCATGCAACGATACATTGCCAGATCACCATGCTGACAGCCCATTTACCGCCCAACTCACGTTTTACAGATGCGATCGCTGCGATACACGGAGTATACAGCAGACTAAATACGAGCAGTGAACCGGCCGTCAATGGTGAAAGCACTGTACTGATCGATCCGCTGAATAAAACTTCTAACGTGGAAACAACACTTTCTTTTGCCATAACTCCACTGATCAATGCGGTAGCAATTCTCCAATCACCAAGTCCCAGCGGTGTTAATACAGGCACAAATATCTGCGCGATCATTGCAAGCATACTGTCCGAAGAATCGGACACCATATTCAAACGCAGATTGAAACTCTGCAAAAACCAAACTACTACCGTTGCGACCAGTATAACTGAAAATGCTTTCTGCAGAAAATCTTTTGCCTTTTCCCACAGCAGCTGTCCCACATTTCGTACACCAGGCAAACGATAATTAGGCAATTCCATCACGAAAGGAACCGGTTCTCCCTCAAATAATGTTGCTCGGTATAGGAAGGCTACCAAGATTCCCATAACAATGCCAAACAGATAAAGCCCCGTCATGATCAGGCCGCCGCGCCCCGGGAAGAACACGCTGACAAAAAACGCATATATCGGTAATTTGGCCGTACAACTCATAAACGGCGTCAACAAGATCGTCATTTTACGATCTCTTTCACTAGTCAGCGTACGTGTTGCCATGACAGCCGGCACTGTACAACCAAACCCGATCAACAATGGAACAATGCTTTTGCCGGAAAGACCGATCTTGCGAAGCAGCTTATCCATTACAAAAGCCACACGGGCAATATACCCACTGTCCTCCATTAATGACAAAAAGAAAAACAAGGTGACAATGATCGGCAAAAAGCTTAGCACACTCCCCACACCGGTAAATATTCCATCCATGATCAAACTGTATAACGCATCATTCAGCTGAGCTGCTTTTAATCCTTTTCCCACCATATCTGCGATTGCATCAATACCTAATTGCAATATATTTTGCAGCCATGCACCGATCACGTTAAACGTCAGATAAAATACTGCAGCCATGATCGCAATAAAACACGGAATCGCTGTATATTTTCCGGTAAAGATCCGGTCTATCTTCTCACTGCGAATTCGCTCTTTACTCTCTTTTGGTTTTACCACTGCTTGTTCACATAAACGTTCAATGAAATCAAAGCGCATATCTGCAATTGCAGCACTGCGGTCTACACCTCGCTCTGTCTCCATCTGGCACACAATATGCTCCAACATTTCCTTTTCGTTTTCATCAAGTTTTAACTGCTTTAGGATCAGCAGATCTCCTTCAATTGCTTTCGTTGCAGCAAATCGCACCGGGATATCTGCCTTTTCAGCGTGATCTTCAATCAGATGGATCACCGCATGAATACACCGATGTACGGAACCATCGTGATCTTTTTTGTCACAGAAATCCTGTCGCATCGGCCGTTCCTGATACTTCGCGATATGAAGTGCATGTTTCACGAGTTCCTCTACGCCCTCGTTTTTGGCTGCAGAAATCGGAATGACAGGTACCCCTAGCAATTCCTCCATCAAATTGACATTGATCGCTCCATGGTTACTGGTTACTTCATCCATCATATTCAATGCGACTACCATCGGAATATCCATCTCCAAAAGCTGCATTGTCAGATATAAATTACGTTCAATATTGGTTGCATCGACAATATTGATAATTGCTGTTGGATGATCTTGCAGCACAAAGTTACGCGAAACGATTTCTTCGCTGCTATATGGCGACATCGAATAAATTCCCGGCAGATCCGTCACATTTGTATCTGAATATCCCTTAATAGCACCATCTTTGCGATCCACTGTAACCCCGGGGAAATTGCCAACATGTTGATTCGCACCCGTCAACTGATTAAACAATGTCGTTTTACCACAATTTTGATTGCCGACCAGGGCGTATGTTAAAGTGGTTCCTTCCGGCAGAGGATGTTCGTCCTCTTTGGAATGAAACTTTCCCTCTTCACCAAGCCCCGGATGTACAGATGGCTGTATTCTTTCACTACCGGCATGACTATTACTGCGCTTGTCAATCGGTTTTATCTCAATCTGTTCTGCTTCTGCTAGGCGAAGCGTCAATTCGTACCCGTGTATTTGTAACTCCATCGGATCTCCCATTGGTGCAAACTTGACAACCGTCACCTCTGCTCCGGGAATCATTCCCATATCCAAAAAATGCTGTCTAAGCGCGCCTTCGCCACCTACTTGCGTCACAACAGCACTCTTTCCTATCTCCAGTTCTTTTAAGGTCATACTATCCTCCAAGTATAATTCTTGTTGAGAATTTTTCTCATTAAATTACGGTATATCAATATATTTTCAATGTCAACTCCTTTTACCGTTTTTTTTGACTTTCCTGACATTTATTGCTATTCTTTTGGTAATGATCTGCGCATCTGCGAAAGTAATGGATCCCATTTCTTTCGCTCAAGCTGATACACAAAATATATTAGGAGGGAGCGCTCTATGTTACTGCATGTACTGGCAGCAATTCACAATACTACCACTCTGCTGTTTGGCATTTTTATATCTGCCTTTTTTTTAGGCGTGCGCCAAAATAAGTCTAATACGATCAAGCTGCTATTGTATTCTCTGGCAGAGGGTACCGTCTATCTGCTGTCACTCACTCTGATCGGTGAAACTGCTACCATGCAGATCTACCCTCTGTTCATACATCTTCCGCTCGCTCTGTTTTTGACATTCTACTACCATTACACATTTCTTTCGTCCTGTGTTTCCATCGTCTCTGCCTACCTTTGCTGTCAGGTCAGTACGTGGATCGGAATGTTTGCACTTTCTCTCTCCGGTGAACAATGGTGTTATTACTGCTTTCGCATCATCGCAACCCTCGGTACGTATTTCTTCCTATGCCGCTATGTGTGTCACACGACAGAAATGATTTTTGCGAAGGATAGACGAGAGCTTTGGGTTATTGGCTTTCTCCCTTTTGTCTATTATATTTTTGACTATATGTGTACAAAATTTTCCAATCTGTTATACTCCGGCAACAAAGCTGTGGTCGAGTTTATGGGCTTCGCTTCCTGTCTGGCCTATCTTACATTTCTGCTCATATATTTCAAGGAATACGAACGCAAACAGCAGATCCGCCAATACAGCGATCTGACTAAAATGCAGCTTCTTTCTATTCAAAAGGAAATTGAACAGGTCAAACTTAGCGAACAAAAAATTGCTATTTTGCGGCATGATATGCGGCATCATCTAACGATCATCTTGACACAGCTTCAAAACAACAGTCCGGATCATGCGATGGATTACATCAAACAACTATACGACAGCTATGATGATACCGTCATTACAAATTACTGCAAAGATGAGATGATCAATTCCGTAATCTCTATCTACCATACACGATTTGAAAATATCGGCGTTATCTTTCAATGCAATATTGGCAGGATGCCACCATTGCCGGAATCCGAAACGGATGTTAGCACCATTCTGTCCAATGCACTGGAAAATGCATTGCATGCTCTGCAGAACATGACTATTCCGAATCGTATGATCACCTTAACAATCTCTGAAAAAAACGCACATCTCTTGATCCAAGTCAAAAATACGATTGAAAAACCGCCGAAATTCATAGATGGTATTCCAATCTCTGAGACACCCGGTCACGGTATAGGCGTGCGAAGTATTATATATTATGTTGAAAAGCTCGGCGGACAGTGCCACTTTTCTGTATCCGGCAACTACTTTACCCTTCAAATTATCATTTAACGAATGAGAGAAAGAGGACATTATGAAAATAGCAATTTGTGATGATGAACCAATTTATATAGAAACAACTTCCAGTTTATTACAGAAATGGGCTGGTGAACATGGTATTGAAATGCAGATCTTCACGTATGATAATGGCGACGATCTGATCGCTGCACATACAGATGAATGTATGGATTTGATCCTGTTAGACGTCATTATGCCTCTTTTGAACGGCATAGACACTGCTGCTGAATTACGCGCAAACGGACAGGATGTTCCCATTATTTTTCTAACCTCCTCCCGTGAATTTGCAGTTGAATCCTACGAGGTCAAAGCCTTTCATTATCTGCTGAAACCCATTGACGAAATACGATTATTTGCTGTCATGGACGAATACCGGAAACAATTTTGCAAGACCAAAGAAACCTTTACGGCACAGACTGTGACCGGTTTTTACAAAATGACGATCGAAGAGGTTGCCTGTCTGGAAGCGCAAAACAAACTGGTACTTGTAACCTTTTCAAACGGGACGCAGATCACAATCCGTGAACCATTTTATAAGTGCGAAGAGATATTCCATATGGATTTGGGATTTATCAAGTGTCATCGCAGCTATATCGTAAATCTAATGTTAGTAGAACAATTTACTAAAACCGAAGTAACTCTTCAAAACGGCATGGTCATCCCAATTTCGCGAAATAACTATGCTGCCTTCAAGGAAGTTTATTTCCGATATATGTTTCAAAAATAGCAGTTGCATTTCCCAATTATGGTGTTAAAATAGATAATTACGATATTGAAATTGTTAATTACTCCCTGTACATTATATGAGGCAAACAAATCGGAGTTCAGCGTTACATACGGAGGTCGAAATTAGATGAGTAAAGATGTCACGAAAGATATGACAACAGGTAAGCCACTGCTTTTGATCCTGCAGTTTGCATTTCCTTTGTTGATCGGCAACTTTTTTCAGCAAATGTATAATGTTGCTGATGCGGCGATCGTTGGACGATTCCTTGGACCGAAAGCGCTAGCTGCAGTCGGTGCCTCCTCTAGTGTCCAATTTTTGGTACTTGGATTTTGCATCGGCATCTGTTGTGGATTTGGAGTTCCTATCGCTCAACGCTTTGGCGGCAAGGATTACAGATCCATGCGCGCCTATATCTGGCACAGCATTTTTATCACGATTGCTGCCGCCGTCCTGCTGACAACGATCTGCGTACTGCTTTGCCCTGCTATTTTACATATTTTAACCACACCTGCCAACATCTATAAAGATGCCTATATTTACTTGTTAATTATTTTCCTGGGCATCCCTTGTACTTTACTGTACAATCTGCTTTCGAGCATACTTCGTGCCGTTGGCGACAGCAAAACACCTTTTTTGTTTTTGGTGTTTTCCACCATATTAAATATTATCTTGGATCTGGTCTGCATCGTTGTCTTTCACTGGGGCTGTGCCGGTGCTGCAATTGCAACGATCACCGCTCAGGGGATCAGCGGGCTGCTTTGTCTCGTGTTTATACTAAAGAAGGTACCGATACTGCATCCAACTGCAGAGGACCGCGCTTTTCGCCCACAGATGGTATCGCATCTGCTTATCATGGCGATCCCTATGGGACTGCAATATTCCATTACAGCGATAGGCAGTATGGTCATGCAGTCCGCCAACAACGGACTGGGTGACGTCTATATTACCGGATTCACCGCAGCTATGCGTATTAAGCAGTTTGCCATGTGTCCATTTGATGCAATCGCAACCGGTGTATCCACCTTTTGCGGACAAAATCTTGGTGCCGGGAAGACGGATCGTATTAAGAAAGGAATCTTGCAGGGCGTCTTCGTCGGCATGGCATATGGCCTTATAGCAGGCATTGTACTTATCTTCTTTGGCCGTACATTGACACTGCTGTTCGTGAAGCCATCCGCTACTGCAGTGCTTGATGCTTCTGCCAAATATCTGCGCTGCCTCGGATTCTTCTATTGGTCACTCGGCATCTTAAACACCTGCCGCATGACCACACAGGGTCTTGGCTATTCCGGCAGAGCTATCCTCTCGGGTGCCGTCGAAATGGCGGCACGCTGTTTCGTCAGTCTGGCATTGGTTCCTATTTTTCACTTCAATGCAATCTGCTTTGCCGATCAAAGTGCTTGGATCACTGCTACGCTCTACATCGTACCGACTTGTCTGCTTGTTGTGCGCTCAATTGAAAAAAAAAGAAAGGAATGTAAATGATTATGAGAAAAAACAACTGGAAAACGACTGCAATAGCGGCACTTCTAAGCATCTCTATGGTGCTTCCTACCACCAGTGGATCAGCGGCAGCTGCTTTTGCTGTAACGCCTAAGGATGTCACTACTCACAAAGCAACCGCAACTGAACCAACCGCTACGCCTGATTCCAAGGCAACACCGCCAATATTAGAAACAGATGCGGCGAGCGCATCCAACGGATGTACAATGCTTGGTATCTATGGTTCGTATTATAGTCAGGCACAGGAAGCTCTAGACAAGTTAAATGAAATTCGTAAAGAAGCCTGTGAAGCCGGCAACATACCGGATCCGCGCGATCCCAGCCGTATGCTGACATCCGATGATTATAAACCGTTAAGATGGTCGAGAGACTTAGAAAGCATCGCTCGCATCCGTGCGGCAGAGGCTGGCATTTCGTTTAATTTCATGGCATCCGGACATGATCGTCCCAGCGATAAAGATACTTTTTCCCTATCCTTTCATGGTGTATCTTCCAATTGTGAAGATCTCGCTTACTGTTGGGGAAAAAGCATGACCGAAGGTGTCATTCTGTGGAAATCTGAACAAAAAGACTGGGTCGATCAAAATCTGTCCAATGAAACCGGTCATTATACAAGTATGATCAATCCAAAATACAACTATGTCGGATTGGGCGATTTCTATTCCGAAGCAGCACCTTATCCGAATACCGTTGCCGGTGAATTTTCTACGAGAACCGGTCTGAACGAAACCATGCAGGATGTGCAGACCGATGTTATACAAAAAGTTGAGATCTCCAACAAATATATCAAAGAGAATTTCTTAGACGGCGCAGATACGATAAACACGGAGCAGACTTCCAGCTTAACCGCAAAAGTACGTTTGGAACGCACTCGCAGCAATGGCAAAGTGTCCACCCGCGAGATCTGGTCCGTCCAGCCTCTAACCTATTCCTCTTCCGACCGTACGATCGCTACGGTAGATAACAACGGAAACGTTACAGGTCTTACCAATGGAGATGTCACCATTACAGCAAAAGCAAATAACGCAATATTTGCGACCAAAACAGTACATATCTCTTGTGCGCATAAGCGTAAAGAGACCGATTATACACCGGCAACCTGTACCAAAAATGGGTCACGTACATATCACTGTGACACCTGTAATAAAGATTTTGAGGAAATCATCCCCAAAACACCACATAACTATGTATATGGAGAGATTGATGCCAATGGCAAGAGCACGGGTATCTGCTCCGACTGTCAGAATACGATCTACATCGCTCCGCCAACCTCATTCGATATTTATTGGCGCAATAGTACCTCCACCACAAGTTATTATTCTTCTTCCATGCCGGCCAGCAACCCAATCGGCTCCACCATTTATGCATGGGCGCAAAATATCAACGGCGATAGCGATTATCAGGAGCTCCGTATTGAATCCTCGGATCCGTCTGTCGTTTCCACGCCTGGTATCATATCCGATAAGACCTACTTAAATCCGCTTAATGTATTAGCTGCAGGCATTACACAAATCACTGTGTATCCAACCTATAACCCTGCCCTAAAGAAAACCTATACTCTTCGTATCGGTGAAAACGGCAGTGTTGACATTGCACAGGCCGAAATCACTCTGTCCGAAAAGTCGTACATCTATACCGGCAAGCCACAGAAACCAAAAGTCACTGTGACCATGCATGGTACTACCCTGACCGAAAATAAGGACTACACGATCCGTTATGAAAACAACACCGCCGTCGGAACAGCAACTGTCACGGTAACAGGAGCCGGTCTGTTTTGTGGACAGACAGCGATTCCGTATACGATTCAATCCTCTGCCGCCAAACCACATACACATGTGACTGTAATCGATGAAGCAGTTCCGGCAACCTGTACCACTCCGGGACTTACCGAAGGATCTCACTGCTCTGAATGCGGCTTGGTATTCACGCCGCAGCAGGTTGTAAATGCACTCGGACACCAATATAAAGATGGGGAATGTACCGTATGTGGCTACCAGCGTTATGTAAATAAAGATCATTTACGTTTCACTCTGGAAGAAAGTGTGGATGGCACAAAATTCGCCTCCGTCTCTGTCGTTCCAAACGATATACTGACCGGAGATATCCATGTTCCATCTACCATAACGATCAACGACACCTCATATTCGGTACGTGTCGTCACCAAAAAAGCATTTGCCGGACAAACGAACGTAACAAGCATTACCCTTCCACAAACGATCACCCGCATTGATTCGGAAGCATTTGCTGACTGCAGCAAATTAAGCAAAATGTATTTTCAGTCCGATAACGCACCGACCACTGCAAGTGACGCTTGGAAAAATGTCGTCAGTGAAACCAATACTTTAGACTTTTATTGTCCAAAGTATGGCGTCGGATATTATAATCTGGCAAAAAATGCCGGTGCTACCACACACTATGATGAAGCGATTCCAAATCATGTACATACTATGATATTTCATGATACGGTTGCCGCGACCTGCACGGAAGCCGGTTCCGCCAGCTATTATACCTGCAGCGAATGTTGTAAGGTCTTTTGGGATGCTGACGGCAAACAGGAAATCGACATAAGCGATACATATTTAAAACCACTTGGACACGATTGGGCAACTAACTTCACCATTGACATCCCGGCAACCAAAACATCTACCGGAGAAATGTCACTGCATTGTAAACGCTGTAATGAACGTTCACGTATTACGGAAATACCAAAACTGACAGACAATAACGACTCCGATGATCCGGACTTTGACCTTCCTAACCAAAATAACAATAATCCCGGGAATGGACAATCTGTCAACAAAAACAATACCGCCGCTCCAAAAGTCGGCACTGTATTTACCGTCAAAGGACTGCGTTACCGCATTGCAAACCGCAATGTGCGCACAAGGACTTGCACTGTAACCTGTCTCGGATATAACAAGAAATATCTAAAAAACAAGAAAAAGGGATCTGTTACATTATCCATTCCAGCTAAAATAGCTTACGGCAAATATAGCTGTATGGTTACTGCCATTGGCAATAAAGCATTTTATGGCTGCAAAGCACTCAAGCGTGTTTCGACCGGAAGTAATGTGCTATCCATCGGAAGTAAAGCATTCTCCGGTTGCAAAGCACTTAAGAAAGTAACCATTTTGAAAAAGACAAAGAAAATCGGAGCCTCTGCTTTTGCCAAATGCAGCAGTCTGCGCACCATAACCATTAAGACGACGTCTCTAACGAAAAAGTCTATTGGTAAAAAAGCATTTCATGGCATTGCAAAGAAAGCGAAATTTAAGCTGCCATCCAGCAAGAAAAGGCTGTACAAAAAATGGGTCAAAAAATAAACAGGCCGCTTCAATATCCCTCACCTTTAACAACCCATTTGCCGTTCTTTTTCTTCAAACGAATGATACGATACTTTCCGCTCTTCGTATCCTTGCCTTGGAACTGTATTTGGTCACCTGATCCACCATTGTATTCCAAGCTCTTCACCTTTTGTGTGGTGTGTTTATAATATTCTTTAGCCACCTTGAGTGCTGCGTGAATATCTTCTTCATCAAGAGATTCCTTAGCGACTGCAGAAGCCCTCTCCTGCTCTTTCTTCGTTGGGCTCGCAGTCGCTTCCTGCTCTTTCTTCGTTGGGCTTGCAACAGCTTTCTGCTTCGATGTACTCATTGTATTTTTTCGTCCGCTTGCTCTTTGACCACATGCCGTTGCAAGTGCTGCTACTACCATAATAGTAATGATAAATACTTGTTTCTTCATAATGTCCTCCTTGTATTCTTGTTCCGGTTTCACCATACTCCCTGCATCCACATATTGTGATTTCAAAAGAGTCTGAAACGCCCTACTTTCTTTGCAGTGACATCATAAAACAACAATGTATCTAATTTGTATATAAACTCTTTACCGTTCTCTCTTCCGTTTTTGGACGGGACGCTTTCGCTACGATGCGCTCGTCACGTTACTTAATGTCTCTGAAATACGAGAGAAACGCCTAAAATAGGCAAGATGCTACTGTGAGTTGCGGAAATTCCAACCTTAAATGGTTGAGGATTTTCATTTTTTCACTAAAATTTGTAACTGTATATTTACTCATATCAAAATTTATAGATTACGAGATAGGGGGGGCTCACTTTTTAATTTTTTAAGCAATTTGGTAGCTTGAGTTATTGTACAATACAAAAAACAAGAAGGAGAGGAGATATAAATAATGACGTTTTCTAGTAAATTGCAAAAATTAAGAAAAGATAATAACTTATCGCAAGAGCAACTAGCTTCTGAGTTATGTGTATCCAGACAAGCCATCTCAAAATGGGAACTGGGAACCCTACCGGATATTAATAATTTAATAAAGATAAGCAATTTTTTTGATTGCTCTTTAGATTATCTTATGAATGATGATAAAGAAGACCAATTTGAGGAGGAATTTAGCAACGAACAAAATAAGATTGCAAATAATGAAAATGTAGGCACAAAAGCCACTGCAATTAAAAGGCATCTCAAATTCCTATTATCTGGATCTGGAATGGCTATTTCGATCATTTTCCTTATACTAATAAAATTAATATCAACATTTTTTCCAACTCCCATTGCCAGACAGGCAGAATCTGGAACCTGGTATACAGGTTTTATAGGCTTCATCGATTATTATGATTTGTATGGAATTGTTAATATAGCATTGCTTTTGTTTATGTTATCATTTACATTTTTTTCTTTTTTTATTGTTAAAAAGAAAAATAAACCCAAGAAAAATATCTTATTAACCTTAATTGGATATGCAATGATTATGATATTTTGCATAAAATCATTATATGAAATAAATACAAAACCTTTTGTTTCACTGAATTTTTTAGAGCTCGTTATGTCAATTATTTATATCGCGTGTGCAATACTTTTATTCTCTCGGGAAATTAAAGATTGATAACAAATAACAGGAGGTAAAACACTATGAAGAAATTATAAAGCTTAATTACAATTTGTATGATTACTACATTATGTATTTCTATTAATTCATCCGCAGCTACACTTGGAGATAATTAGACTTATGACAAAGTTAGCAATGCTGAAATAGCTACAAAAAAAATCAATTTTCCCAGGAAGGAACTATACATATTACAAATAAGCAGGAAATAAAAGAATACCAAGAATCAATGGGACTGAAATACGATCCAGATGTAATAGAAATACAAACAGTTCGTAAAAGTATAATTTTACGAACTGTTTTTTTGCGTATTTACGGCAATAGCAATATGCCATATGTATACAGTCATATTTTCTACTTCTCCACCAGCTCCAGGCAGTCTCCATAGTGCCTCTGCAGTGACTTTAAGTCCATAATCATCACATAAAATACTCTGCCATTGTGCACTGAATCCACTATCCTGCCATGGTCGAGCACAGAAATATATTTACCGTCTGCTTTTCGCATATGAAAGAAAATATAATCATTTGAGTGTCCTCCGTTAATCTGCGACCATATGCTTTTTTGACAGCTTTCCTGTTCATCCGGCCGTATCAGATTGCAGAATCTCTTACCTGTATATGCAAGCAGCTCGTCCATATTTTTACAGCCTGTAAGCCGAAGCAGCTCACTGTTTGCAAGCAGAATCTCATCATTTTCTTTATCTGCTCTGTAAACAATGAAAGCTCCAGGCAAATTATTAATAATATCCTTCACTGCAAAACCAAGCTTTGCGCGGCTCTTTACTTGCTCACCCTCACGATATGCCATGCAGCCGTTCTTCCCACGCATTTTCACCGCATAAAGTGCCATGTCCGCACAACGCATAAGCTTTGAACATTCATCAGCCAAAACAGGATACTCCGCAAAGCCCAGTGAAATGGTAAATGTATGCGCTTCACCTTTACAATAAAAATTCCTGGTTTCTTCTGTAAACTTCTTAAGAAAAGGCTTAACCTCCACTGCCGTGCAATCCGGCATGAAAATGCTAAACTCATCGCCTCCGTTTCTGCCGAGTATAACATCCTTTGAAAAATATTGCTTCATGCTCTCTGCAAGCTTCTGCAGTACACCATCACCCGCCGCATGTCCATACACATCATTAACAAGCTTAAAATCATCAATATCAAGCATCGCCACAACACAGTGTTTTTGCGGGTTCTGCCTCATATATTGCTCAACCTGCCTATTAAAGCCGAGCCTGTTGTAGATACCGGTCAGTGTGTCAGTCACAGCAAGTCTCTTGAAATTCTTCCTGTTCTCATTGATTGAAATCAACGCTGCTGTAAGCCCAGTCAAAAGCAGGACTATAATTACACCTCCAATAAACATGTATATCAGGTAGTTATTATTATAAAACCCACTCTTGGGTAAAATCTCAAGCCTCCACTTGCCTCCATACACGTCAAAGTCATATATCACCGGATCGTTCAACGCTTCCTTTGAACCGTAAACCCACTCATACGTATCATCCCACGGCGAAGCACACTTCTGCAGACTGTACTTATATCCAAAATTGGAAAGAGCCTCTACAGAATCAGAAAAAATTTCCGGAACCTTCAGTATAACAATTGTGAAGCCCCAAAAGCTCTTTTTACCATTTTCATCCTCCAAATAAACCGGATTGCGCACTGCTATACCATATCCGCCCTGCTTCAGCTCAAATGGTCCCTGCATAATTACAGTGTCATTATCCCTCGCATAGCGCGAAATCTCTCCCCTGTCACTATCATTTATCAGATCTATCTTGCCGGGTTCATTCAGATCCTCTGGATATATTTCATTCACAACTCCATTCGGTGCTATCTGTATACTCTGAATCGAATCGTCCATCATATTTTCTGCAATATCATAAAACTTATTTATATTTCCATCACCACTTATGACAACCTGCTTTAAGGTATCGGTAACTCCTATTCCCTCCATAAGCTCGCCATATATACGCTCCGTATATGTCATCGCATTGAGCTTTGCATTTGTCCTGTTCTGCTGTTCCTGACTCTCGCCGACTACATATATCGTACCGATTAACGCACACATGCCCAATATAAATACCACTACCGGAACAATGAATCTCTTTTTTAGCTTTTTCATTTGTATCACCTCCTAAAATCAATGTCTATCTGTTCCACATAATTTTAATATTATAGCTTTAAGATAAGAAAATGTCTATAAATTTACATGAATTTCCAACACTTCAAACTCATAAGCAAAACGAAAAGAAGCCTCACCCATTATTAAATGAAGCATCTACTTTTATCATATACTGTAAATCTACTTAGTTCGTATCAATATTTTTCAGTTGTTCAATATACTGAAATACTTTTTTTGTCACTCTTTGATTTTTTATACCCATTGCTCTTTCTTTATCCATAGATTGTACCATCTTCGAATTCTTCTTTAATAATGTATCAAGAGAAATATCAAATTGATTACTCATGCTTACAAGAATTTGCAAATCAGGATAACTTTTTGCGACATTAACGTATCAGTCTTGAAAATAATGCTTTAAATGATAATTATAATATGCTTGTAGATAACAAATGGCTAATGTTGAATATTTGTGCTATTATTTTCAGATATAAAATTGATATCTCAGTCGCTACGATGCGCTCGTCACCTTACTTAATGTCTCTGAAATACGAGACATAATAAGCAATCGGTGGTTCAGTCAATACTTCCGGTATGGGAAATTTGAGTCAATAATTTTTCAAAAGACTCTTCAAACATCTTATCATCCTCCGCTGTACGTTTTTTTGGTCCTTTCACATGATTTTTATGAGAGGCACGTCGCGCCTTCTTGTTGAGATGTCTGGTCATTAACATCTGATCGATATTATTGTTCGTATACCATTTTCCAGACTGATGAATCGCCGCCGCTCCTTTCCCCAGTGCCATCGCTGCGACCCCATAATCCTGCGTAATTACCACATCATCTTTCGTGCACAGACTGATCAATTTATAATCGACAGCATCTGCTCCCGCATCAACCACGATCACATCACTATAGTCTGACTGCAAAATATGATTCGTGTCGCACAAAAGAGTCACCGGGATTTGAAACTTAGCTGCAACTTTTTCCGCAATAGAGACAACCGGACATGCGTCCGCATCAATATATATTTTCATATCTTATTTTCACCTCGATCACATTAATAAATACTACTCTAACACAGTCTGTGCGATGTTTGAGATCTATAACTTACTCAAACTTCCCCTACTTCAAATCCTCCACAACCACATATTACTTATTATGTCAGCAATAAATAAACTATTTTGCAGCCAATACAGTAAATTGTTCTGCCATCCGAGAACTAAGATAATTGCCGCAGAACGCAGAGTTTTTGCGTGATTTCTTATTTTGTTACATCTCTGATGAATACATGCCTGAAGGAGTGTCTGAGATGTCCCGGTTTAGCAAGGTATCATCCATTTTTGGACGGGACGCTTTCGCTACGATGCGCTACGTCACGTTACTTAATGTCTCTGAAATACGAGACATAAGTAACGACGAGCGCAAAAGTCCCTTTCAAAAATGATGATTACCTCGCTTCCGGGACTTCGAGTTTCCGAAAGGCATGTAAATCAATCATCAGAGATAACAAAATCTAGAAATCACGAAAAAAAGAGCAAAACCAGCGTTTTGCTCTACAAGAATTGCTTTAGCAATTCTTGGCGATATCACGCTACATAACAGCAATTTTCTATCAACCAAAAACGAAAATGCGGCAAGGCAATTACTATAGTTCTCTGATGGCAGAAATCGCTCTTTGGTGGCTGCAAAATGCTATAAAGTCATTGACATAATAAGTAATATGTGGTTGTGCAATAACTTCCAGTATGGAAAGTTTGAGTAACTTATA
>NZ_QULH01000011.1:40294-90023 GCF_003481635.1 Clostridium sp. OM05-6BH
AAGAGCAAAACCAGCGTTTTGCTCTACAAGAATTGCTTTAGCAATTCTTGGCGATATCACGCTACATAACAGCAATTTTCTATCAACCAAAAACGAAAATGCGGCAAGGCAATTACTATAGTTCTCTGATGGCAGAAATCGCTCTTTGGTGGCTGCAAAATGCTATAAAGTCATTGACATAATAAGTAATATGTGGTTGTGCAATAACTTCCAGTATGGAAAGTTTGAGTAACTTATAATTGTATCAATACAGCATCAACATCATCCCACAACTGCTGCCACTGACTTGCACTCAGCCAAATAAAAAACTTCATAAAACACTTCCAATACGGATAGTCTTTATCACCTTGCAGCATTTCCACCATCTGCATCATTTCATCATAACGCGTAGCAAACTCTGTTGCATTTCCGGTTCGACGTTTCCACATCGTATAGTGAAACCGCAACGAACATAATGCTGACAAAGAACGACCCTTCTCCTGTCCGATCAATGCTGCATCATCACGCCATGCATCATTCTGTCCCAAAAAGCGTACACACTCCTCAAACCAAGCATCCAACATTGTTGTCATTTCATCTTCTCCATCTTCATACACTATAACTGCTTATATCCAGTTATAGTCTCCACCTGTCAACGCAAGGCTCAATAACTGATCATACTTTTCAATCTCTTCCTCGCCCTCCAGCATTTTGACCAGCTTAGCATCTTCTGAAATCACTGGCATTTCCTCATCCGGTCCAATTTCCATATCCGGCTCTTCCCCACAATACGGACATACAAGACTTGGACCTACCTTAATATCCAAAAATCGACTGCCACATTTTTCACAAGTATATAATCCACAACGGTGTGTTCCATCTGGTACATAAAACATTTCTGTCACTCCTGTCTATAATCTTATCATTGCAATCTTCCCAGTGATCACCTCACTTATAGGTTGATTGTTACTGTTAATGATAAACCGAAGTAGTGTAAAATGCAAATATACATATCTTGTGTTTGATTCATGTATTTGTGAATTATATATGTTCATATGCAGATCGCCACTATTTTGGTGTGGATGTTTCTTGCAAAATGGGTTGATAATTATAAAAAGATTACGTAGAGTAATCAAAAAGTAATTTGAAATATACCACAAGGTTTTATATCATAAATACAGTGCAAAGGAGTGAAATAAAAATGGGAATGAGCTTAGGTCAATTCATTTCAATTCGTCGAAAAAGGATGTTGATGACGCAAGAAGAATTGGCAAAGAAAACTAATGTCTCCAAGTCAGCAATTGCCAAATGGGAAACAGACGGGGGGATTCCAGATCGTGACAATCTGTATAAACTTGCTAATATACTGGGAGTAACTGTCAATGACATGCATCAAATTATACGAAGCATGAAATATAAAGATATTGATCTTACGGTAAATATCACCCCGGATATTATTGAAATTCTCGAATCATATGGATATAAAGTAATTCGTCCAAACGAGCGAGAAGAGTGATTATTCCATTGTCATTCTAATGACATTATACAGCAACAATATATATGTAACACAATACACGGAGGCATGAAATGCAAGAAACACAATTACAGCAAAAAGAGATACTAGCAGAAAAAAAGGAGAACATTTCGAAAAAAAGTATGCACAAAAAAATAATATTGATATCCTTCATTTCAATCCTAGGCATTTTCTTGCTAATCGTCGGGTTCTATGTTGGAAGTAAATACAGTCTTCGAGACAGTTCCGATCCTGTCAAGCTATCCTTCGAAAACATTGGAAAATTAGCAACGCAATCTGCCCACGAAACCATGATTAATGAAATCAATGATTCCCGTAAATTTTGGGGTACCAATATACAGATACCATTCACACAAAATAAATACATCTATACATATAATGTCACTGTAGATGCCGGCTATGATTTTAGAAAAATTAAAGCTCCGAAGTATGTAGGTGAAAAAATAATTATAGAACTACCTAAAGCGGAAATATTAAATGCCAAAGTCGACCATTCTTCATTAAAAGTATATGAAGAAGACAAAAATTGTTTTACACCTCTTACTTTGGACAAAATAAATACACAAGAGAAAAAAATGCAAGAAAATGCCAAACAAAATGCTATTGATAATGGTATATATGATCTTGCATATGCTAATGCCAAAAAAGTAATCACTAATTTTGTACATTCTTTTAAGGAATATAAAGATTGTAATATTGAAGTAAGGGAGGCGAACTGATGTTTGATAACATCAAAACAGTTATTAGAATTGTACTTGGGATCATTATTATTGCTGTTATTCTTTTCTACCTTGGTCTCTTTGTTACTGCCTGACAGGACACTCTGATGTTATCGTACTTACAGAGTATGGTGTATTCCGTTACTTAAAACTGAATGCACCAATTGCCAGCTATTAAATCAACCATCCGCAGACAATTTAAGCAGCCCATTTTTTACAAGCATATCATCAATATCACCCAGATCATATTTGCGATTATTAATTGCCACAATAATGCATGCATCTCGTTTATCCTTGGCATATAACGGTTTCATCCCATACAACTTAAGTGCAGTATTTATTTCATTCAATTGAAATCGTCCCGCCACACAAAATCGAATGATCAAATCTCGATTTTTCGTATGCTTCTCCATATTGAGTATTTTTTCTCCATACGACTCTGACACTCCTGCAAAGGAATAAATATCTTTATAATATAATTTGGAATGACAAAATGCGAGATTTTTCTTATCAATAACATCTTTCATATAATATGTAAACGCCTTCGAAGTTTCTGCAATATAATATCGATTTTCTTTATAATATTTATCCATGCAATCTGGCGTGGTATTTCTTAGCTGAGCATCCAGTTCGTCCGTCGACTTTTCCTGCATAACAATTTCACACTCCTTTTTCCAAATATGTATTAAGCGCACTCAATAATTCTTCATCGCTATATCGTTCTTCCGGATCCAGCTTGATGCATCGATCAACGATCACCCAAACCTCCCCTTTCGCTTTTTCTTCTTTGGGTAATTTACCGGTAATTAAAACATTTAATAATACGCCGAGCGCATATATATCTGTTTTAGGCGTCGACGCTCCATGTCCAAAGCCAACCTGCTCCGGAGCTGCATAATATAATGTCCCCAATAATTTTGTATCTTCAAGTTGATCAGGTGCATATTTTTTGGCTACATTGACATCCAACAAAAACACCTCGTCATTATTACCAAGCATTACGTTAGATGGTTTAATATCTCTATGAATAATAGGTACATCCCGTGTATGCAGGTCGATTAATATCCTAAGTAAATCCCTCGCGATCCGCACTGCCGTATATACTGACATTCTTTCCTGTTGCAGACAATCAGCAAGAGTCATTCCTTCGATATACTCTTCGACAACAACCAAATATCTTGACCCCTGATATATCCCATAGATTTGTGGCATATGTGCTATTGGATGCTCCCGTAAACTCTCATATACCTTTGCATCAAATATCGTGAGCTGTTTTTTTATGTACGTCTTACCCGTTCGATCACATATCAAAATAACATCTTGATTCCCACCAACAGATTCTATTTCTTCATAGCAAAGCAGTGATAATACATCCTCGTCCTTCATCCCCTTATATGGATTCTGCAGAGACATCCGATATTCATCTTCTGATAAATATATGGTCCGCTCTTCTAGTGCGTTAGCAAAGCCACACTTTGTGCACTCCCATTCTCCGCAATCTTCCTGAAATCCTTTCTGCACATTTAGCATTGCACCACACTCATCACAAAGCCATACAATATTTGTCTCTGTGTCAATATTTGGATTGATCAACATCTCGCCACAACCCTTGCACTCCCAGTAGGGAAGGTCATTTCGGTATCCCCTCTGCAATGTCAGATTCGCATCACAACGCGGGCAAAACTCGACAGCATATTCACATTGACTGCGGCGAAAAAGAAAACTCAGCAATTTATTCATACTAATCACTTATCCCTAGCTACTACAATATATTTATGGTTAATATCCCTTACAGCCAGTAAGGAATTTTGCATCTTGTTGCTAATTTACTATTTTTCTTCCACGACCGCCATCTTAGTACCCTTTTTTCCCGACTTTGTAAATTTGCTGACATCAATATTTATCCCTAAGAACACTTTCATCAGCCAAAAGAAAAACAGCACAACCAACAATGGGAAAATGCAGGATGTGATGACCATTACAGCGGTCGCTTCAATAAAATTATTTAGCGTTTTTTCCGCTTTGTTCGTCAATTCCTCAATTTTCTTAGAACCAAACGACGTGATATCCGAAACAATATCCTGCGCCGATTGTTTCGTGTCATCAAGCACTTCTTTTCCACCATTTACGATCGAATTCCAAATAGATTGATTCTTCTGCTCACTGTTCTCCTGTGTTTGTCCATCTTTGTTATTCTGATCATCTGCAGCTTTCTTGGAATCGTCTGCTTGCGTTTCTTGTTTGATCGTTTCATTTGTCTGCTCAGCATCTTTCATTGTGGCATCCAATGTAACCTGATATGTTTTTTCGATCAAATCGGATACAAATACACTTGCCGGCACAGTTGCAAACAAGAACAATCCAAACAGTCCTAATTTAAGTGCCAATTTAACCAAAATATCTTTTGGCCAATAAATTCTTATTATCACAAGCAATAGTGCTATCGGTATCAGGATTTTAAATGCTGCATAGCCTGTTATCGTTAGCAAATATTTTTCCAAAAAAATCGTGCATAAGATCAACAAAAACCATGAAGTAAGATCCGCCAGCTTCGTCGCGATAGGCGTTGCCGTATCTCCCGGTATCATAGTGATCGCTGTCGATGACGCCGTCGACAACGCGGTTAATTTCAAAACATTTGCTTTCTTCTGGTCCAGATATTTGATTGCCTTTTGATGATTCTGGGGATTCGATGCTATATTTCCCACAACAAAAAACGAGCATAGTATCATGCAGACCAGTGTTATCGTAATAATTATTTTTTTCTTCATAGTATGTCCTTTCATAGGGTGTAAGGTTATAATGTTCGTTTAATCTTTTCAATCAATGAAATATCCGCTGGCAACCACTCCACAGAATACAGTTCCTCTTCTGTCAGCCATCTCGCAGCCTCATGCTCCTTCAGCACAAGATCTCCTTTTATAATTTTTGCAAAGAAACACTCCATAGAAAGATGAAAAGTAGGATAGTCATATTCTATTGTATCGATGTATTCTAAAACTTCAATTTCAGTTTCGAGCTCCTCTATAATTTCTCTTTTCAACGCTTCTTCCGGTGTTTCTCCCTTTTCAATTTTACCTCCAGGGAACTCCCAACCATCTTTCATCTCCCCGTATCCTCTTTGGGTAGCAAAGATCATAGGTTTTCCTTCGGCATTTTCTGCCTGTATTACAGCAGCTACAACCCGAATTGTTTTCATAGCAACCTCGTTTCTGTATTTACGTACATACAAAATATTGATAAATATCTTCTCTTACACTATGCTCCAGTTTCAACCGAAAGTTCATAATTGGAAGAGCAATACCCTTATCATTATATATTTCTTTTTGTTCCCACGCAATAGGATGAACACGTCCCATATAATAAAAATCAGTTCCTTCTCCATCGCTCTTTTTGACAAAAAGAAGGATCTTAAGTCCTGAGTCTGAAGATGCGATTAACTTTCTAGACTCTATACTATCTGCAGAAACCCGGCTTCGCGTCATCCAACTAAACACTTGATTGTTTATAAACTCATCTTCGTATTTTGTACTGCTGGCAATATCATCCTTTTTTTCATATGTAACAAAAATAGGACAGGTATTATACTTAATCTTGTAACCGTAAATTGTAGAACTCTCATCCTGTTCCCAATTCAAAATACGACAAACATCTTTACGCGAATATTTTTGATAAAGGGATAACCCCAATTCATCTTGCAGTGGCAAGTATAAATCCGTATATCGTTTCACGCCAAGTTCTATTAAATCATTAAGCTGATCCAAAAAATCGGACTTCTTTATGCCGGAATATAACGATAACATTCGCGAAAATGCCCCCGTATTATTCATTACTAATATATCTAATTTCTCATATTTCTTCTTCTCCGTCTGTGTGTTAAAAAAATGTCCTTGAAGAACACTTATTGCTGATTCGTAAGATTGATCTGATAACTTTACGCAATATTCACGTTGTAAATATTCCGTCAGCTTCTCCTTATCAATCCTTCCATCCTGCATCAATTGACGCAACAATAACAGCTCGTAGATACGCTTTCCATTTACTATATTTTGTGACACAAACTCTAATGTCATATGCTCTTTATCACTTAAATTCAAAGCACAGTTTTTCTCTGCCATTTGCAAAAATTTCGGATAGGAACCGGCATACTGAATAAACAAAAGCGGATCCACCTCACCTTGTACATAAAAATCTACTATACTTGGAACCTTTCCCAAACGTTCTTTTAGCAGAGTATATTTTTCAATTAACATTTTTTTCGGCGTACTTAGCTTATCTATTGCCTCATAAATTCTTTTTTTACTGATTTCGTCAAAGTGAATGCTGGAACTACCTGGAATAACACGAGCCCCTTCCATCACATATCTTCGGATCGTATCCTTATTGTAGGTTCGATCACCTGATAACGCAATTGGAATCATAAGAGGCATCAATAAATGCAGTTTGGAAACCCTTTTGCATCTCTAATAATTTCTTTGTCACAGCAGTACTCCTTTTCCAACTAATTCCTTTGTTTCCATTTATTCATCCAACATTATTTTTCCTTTTTCGCCTTCTCCCGAAGCCTCTGCATCTGCTCTTTTTCTATCTGCTGAATGTTCTTCTGGGGTGTTGGCATACCCTCCGGCAATGTACCGCCAAATTTCCTTTGCGAAGAATGCAATGCCACCAGCGGTGGCTATGGCTTTATTTTAGGAAACGAACTTCTTTTTCTGCTTCTTCCAATACCAACCGGACCATCTTCTTTTTGAATTCAGGCTTATAACGTTTGTTCGTGTTTGCCATTTTTATCACCTTCACTTTCATTTTGATTATATCATTTATTCCAGTGTTGGTGTTACAACTTTATTATACCATCTCATATCTACTCACTCCAATCTTTTTTCCGTTTTCTCAATCCAATTGACGATCCCCGGGATCGTATCCGCCCGGCCTCCGAGGAAATCGACAAGGCACTGATAGCTTGCATAACCTCCCCCAATGGCATCTTCCGTCTTATATTCTGCCTGCTCCGTCCCAAAATATCTGGTAAAGAACTGCGGGTACAACGGCTCATAGATCTCCCTGATCTTCTTGCACTCTGCCAGTGCATGTTCTTTTTCCAGTTCATTTTCACTGAGCGACAGCAACTTATCTTCAAAATCCCGCCGAAACGAATCATTGCTCATCAGATAGACAAACATTTTGACCAGCGGATTGTCCGTCTTCTTGTCGAGAAGCCCATATTTCTTATAGTTGTCCTCAGCCATGGTATTGGTTCCAATGTCCTCCACACCGCTGACCCCTCCGAAATCCAGATCGTAGAAACAAAGTCTCCATCGCCCGTCAGCATACGGATTGTCCGGATCCACCTTCGTGGTCTTCCAAATCGTCCAGTTCTTTCCCGGCCAGTCCCATTTATTGTTCAGCCAGACATTGGCCGCAAAATAGTCCCTGACAGACTCCGGATCGACCAGTTTGGCAAATGCTTCGTAATCCTGCTCATTGCGGAGATTGTCATGGCTGGCGAAGAAATCCAGCACATCCTGCAGATAGTAGGACTCATTGTCCTCCCCCTCCGGCAGTTTTCCTTCATCCAGCTTGTATCCCAGGGAAAGTGCCTCTGCATCCCCCTTATATGTCACGACATTTTCCTTGGCCACTCCATGTGTCTTCTCAAAATACTTGGCCTGATAATCTTCCTGCAGAATATACAGTCCCCAGTATTCCCCATTCAGATAGACCACGCATGGCCTGGATGCCTGGGTCTCCACCTTCAGATCCGCCAGCTGCTTCTGCCAGTAGGTATCATTGAATTTGGTCGTAAACGCGCAATTTCCGCCATTGCGTAGGATCAGCTTGCGGAAACTGGAAATCACCTCTCCCCGGTCATCCACATCCTTATCGCCAAAAAACGGATAGGAGAAATTCTTCTTGCCATACTTCTTTCCGCCACACAGCCGCAGACCCTTCTGCAGATCTGAGCGCGAATAATTGCCCTGAATCCGGATACCACAATCCTGCTGCAACCGGCAGACCGTCGTCTTGCCATCACTCTCAAAATAATCCACATGGGCGGCCCGCTCCCAGTCCTTTCCTCGCTGTTTGTAATTGCCGTCCAGCCTGCGTCCCGTCTCCACGTCCGGACACGAATCCTCCGCGTCCCGGATCAAATCCTCCAATGCCTTCTGATAAATGTCACCCTTAACATAAATTCCGATTTTGGAGTCAAACATATCTGAGGAATTGACTGTGATAGACATAATCGCCAGGTCCTGACCGGACGCATCGCAGCTCTGCTCAATTCCTTGCACATGCTCCGTCATGTCCCCGACAAAATAACTCTGGGTCACCACATCGGAGCTCCGCCCGGAGGACTGCGCCACCGCGCGTACCACCGTCATCTTGTCCACCTCGTCATCCTTCGGATTTCCGATGGTGCTCACAAAATCCTGTTTCTCACTGTCCCATTCCACATTGACGGCATCATACTGTGCCGGATCGATCGCCGAGAGCACATTTGCATCTCCACACCGATCCGTCACGGATATTGCACCCTTATAGGCGATCCTGGTATCACTATCACGCGGATCGGAGCCATCCAGCGTATAATAGATGTCCCCTTTCTCCGTCGAAAGTTCCAGCTCAAACGGATTCTCATAGCATCCGCTCTCCTGTGAAAATGTCAGTTTGAGCGGCTTGGCATCCGCACCTCTCTGGCAGCCTCCTAGAACCAGCGCTGTTCCCAGTGCCCAGAATACACAGGCAATTCTCCCCTTTCCCCGTACTTTCATTGGTCTCATACGTAGTCGATCCTTTCCCTTTTTTATAATGCTACTATAGCGAAAAACCGTGGCAAAATAAACCTAAAAGAAATGCATAAAAGTACACCAAAAAAGAGAGACTTGTCGAAAGTCTCTCTTTTTTGGTGTCGATAACCAGTGTCTGCTGATCAAACAGAAAGACACAGATTTACGACCCTATATCTGTCCAAAATCCGGTACAGATGTAAAAAAGAAAAAAGTATTCGTCTTTGCATCTTAAACAGATTCGTGACAAATACGGATAATGCGATGGATGTGAGCTGGGTTTTCTCCAGCTTGGTGGTAATACAGCTCATGCCGTAACAACGTTTGCTTAATCTAAATGTACGTTCCGCTTCGATCCTGTCGGCATTATCCTTCACTACCTGTTTTACTGCTCTTGTTATTTACAGAATTCTGGAACAAAAACTTAATGAGAAGTACACCTGCGAAGAGTTGATTGATACTATCCGCTCTATGGATATGCTGATTGCACCTGGCGAAGGATATATCCCAACCTACACACGAACTGATATCACTGATGCTCTTCATGATGCTTTTGGTTTCAGAACAGACTATCAGATAACATCTCAAAAAAACATGAGAAAAATTTTAAATCAGACCAAAAAGAAGTAAATATTACCACATACTTTCCAACAAAAGAAACCTCGCAAACGGCGTAATTACGCGGTCTGCGAGGTTTTTTCCTTCTTTCAACTGTCAAAGACAGGATTATAACATATGTTTTAGTTGTAGACAACAAAAAATCTCACATTTCCAAGGCTAATGATAACATGCTTTCATCATCACTTGGTTTTTACTGCCTTGGCCTTAGACCACTTAGTGTACACTGTGACAGCCTTACCATCCTTGTATGCGCGAACACGCTTGTATGCGCGAACACGTACATAGTACTTCTTCTTGGCCTTCAGCTTCTTAACCGTCTTGGCAAATTTGGTGTTACCTTTGACTTTAACTGTCTTTGTGGTCTTCTTAGTAAACTTTGATGATGTGGAATACTGCAGCTTATAGCCGGATGCATTCTTCACCTTTGCCCATCTGATCTTAAAGGACTTCTTGCGCTTGGTGAGTTTGGTGATCACTGGTTTTTTCAGCTTAAAGGCCTTCTTGAGTTTGGTGATCGCTGTTTTTTTCCGGTCAAAGGCTGGCTGAGCTGGTGCAGTTGTCTTTGCAGGAGCTTCAGTTGGCACTACTGTTGGCACCTCAGTAGGCATCGGAGTTGGCACTTTTGTTGGCACTTCAGTAGGCATCGGAGTTGGCACTTCAGTAGGAATCGGAGTTGGCACTTCTGTTGGCACTTTAGTAGGAATCGGAGTTGGCTTTTCCGACTGAGCTACATTGATGGTGACATTGTAGTCGATGGAAGTATATGGAACTTCCTCTCCATTAATCTTTAACGCAAATCGATAGTTAATCCAATCCACGGAAGTGGTCTCCGCAAACAGACCACACTCTTCGGTACCATATACGCAGCTTCCGATGGTAGCTCCGCCCCATCCATTGGCCAGGCCATTTCCACCTTGGCTCTTAGGATTTAACTTCTGACCAACAGGAATCTCCACATCTCCGTCTGCTGTGTGTAATGTGAGACTCTTCACATAGATATCATATTTTGCATTTTTATCGTAATTGACAAAACCAAGATTTAAGACTTCATCTTTCTCAGCAATAGGTGCAGTCTTCATCACATAGTCACCTGATCTCACCACTTCCAGTGTGGAATTCATGGCACCGTTCGCTGTCTGCCCCTGAATGGTCACATCTGTGGCGGTAACATCAGTCACGCTGATATCCTCGGCAGGTCTTGCCACCTTCTCGGACTTGGTAAAATACCAGCTGTCGAACTCGATATCTGCTCCGCTAAACACGAAGAATACATTATGATTTCTTCCATCAAACTTCTTCACTGTCTTGCTGGCAACCTTGGCAAAATCACTATTATCAAACTCAATGTATGCCACTGGCTCACTTTGCACGTTATCCAAGCGAACCTCCACGCGGCCCTTACCCTTCACGTTTGCCACAAACTGATCTGCGCCGTAGGCAAAGTCTGCACATTTAACCATGGTCCAAGCACCAGGAGCCATACTCTTGGCAGCTGGGTTCGCAACCTTGTCGTAAAATACATCTGCCGAAGTCAACATCAGGCTACCTCTCTGCTCTGTATAAGCATCTACCGCCTTGATCTGCTTCACACCCTTTCGGCTTGCCGCAGTAATTGGAATACTTAAGTTTGCAGGATCCATTGGCAGATAATCCACCATCAGACTTCGGAAACCACCGCTGATATGTGCATTATCTTCCAGCATCAATGTGTGATGGATGATGTAATTTACACCCTGATACTTGGCAAAATGAGTATGATTATTGCCCCATGTCATACCGGAATTACCGGTGCTGTTCTCGCCAGAATTATAGAAATATGCCCCCTGATACTTCCAACTGTCTGCATCCAAAGGAGTCTTGGTGGTCATATATGCCATAGAACATTTAGGCGGCTTTGCAATACCATCATAGTCCCACTCCTTGCCTCTATCCTGCCAGTCATTACAGTAGGTATAGTAAAATGTTCCGTCGATATAATTCAGCTCACTGGCCTCGCAGAAATATGGTGCGTCGATAGACACAAACTCACTGTCAAAGGACAACATATCCTTGCCCAGTCTTACCACCTTTGGCACCTTGCTATGAATAGGACTTTCGTTGGTAGTACCGCCACCAAAAGCCAGCCAGCCTACGCCATTGTCATCGATAACAACGCCTGGGTCAAACGGTGCAGGACAATTCTTCAGTCCCGGCATATTTTGATATACAAGCGGCTTTCCCAAAGGATCACTCCAACCCTCCACTGGATCTGTGGATGTGATAACACCTACACCCTGTCCACTATTTGCAAAATACAGATAAAAATGAGTCAGGCCATCCTCCTCAACACGGGAAGTGATGGATGGCGCCCAGGAATTGGCAATCCATGGTGCAATCTCCCCCACTTCGATTCTTCCATGATAAATCCAGTTGACCATATCATCGGTAGAAAATACCACCAGTGAACGAATCTGATCGTAATCATTTTTCGTATCCTCCTGGTACTGCTGATGATCGTTGGTTCCATACACGTAAAGTCTTCCGTTGTACTCTACACAAGTTGGATCCGCACAAAAGATAGATGGCGAGATCGGATTGGCATTGGCTTCCGATTTCCAAGCATTTCCGCTAACCTCATCAATAATATTCCCCTCATCAAGACTCTCCAGAATCTCTCCCTGAGAAGCATCCGACAGCTTACCGGCAACCGCTGCCGAGGCATCGGGAACCATCTTTGCTGTTGGCACAAAGCCCAGTCCAGACACTACCAGACTAAGACTTAATACAATAGGTAATACACGTCTCATAGTCATCCTCCTTCACATGAAATCGATATGTTGATTTCGTAGTAATATGTTGATTTCATAGTAACATGGCGAAAAAAAGGGTGTCAATAGCGCCGCAACTTTGTGCTAATTTCCAGCAACTTCCTTGTGGATTAATATTGTCTTTTCCCGTAAACACTTCGATATTTTGTGGGTGACATGCCATTTACTTTTTTAAATAAACGAGTGTAATAATTTGCAGAACTCATCCCCACAGCCCGCGAAATCTCCTCCACTGACATATCGCTGTAGATCAACAGCTCCTCCGTGTGTCGTATGCGAATCAGATTGCCATACTCCGCATATCCCATACCAGTCATCTCGTGAAAAAAACGACTGAACGCATAGTAGCTCAGACCGCATCTCCGGGATGCCTCGTGCATGTCCAATCTTTCCGCAGGATTCGCCATGAGATAATGGATCACATCACTAATCTGCTGAATCTCCTCTTTGCCTCCGTAGCCCTGATGCAGCTGGATACTGCCGTTCTCCAACAACTTTGCCAAAAACTGCAATATAACAGCGTCCATCTGCCACTCCTCCGCCAGATTGCCCTTCTTATTACAAATTCGATTGTAAAATCGTTTTTGGTACAAGTCGTCCAGAGATTTCCGGTGTTCTCCATCCAACATCAGAAAAGGTTCTGCATCCGGGCTGATCTCCAACACCTGATCCTTCTGAAGACTGGAACTAACCTGATACAGAAAATCGCTGGAAAACTGAATCACCAGATCCTGGCACTCCGTAATGTTGTGATAACCGTGCATACAAAGTGGAGAAAACAAAAAGAAGCTACCAGGCTCCACCTTGTATCTCTGCCCATTGATAATCTGATAGCGCTCCCCAGAGACCAGGTAAGATATCTCACAATACGCGTGACAATGGGTGGGATATTGACGGTCCGCCTCCGTCTCGTAGCCAAAACAACTGATATGATGCTTGGCAGGTTCCTCATTATTTTGAAATTCTCTTTGATATAACATGGTGTGTCCTCCGCTGAGAGTATACGTCTTACTCAAATATAAAAATTTCTTCTATTGGTCCTATGTCAAGATTTAGTACAAGTTAAAATGAGTTTTTCTCATTCTAACCTGCCAGCAATTCCGAAGTTGCCTGTTGATACAATCTTTCAAAATCATCGGGTGACATATAATCGCAATGACTATGAATTCGTTTGGTATTATAAAACGTTTCCAAGTATTCAAATACCAGGCGGTATGCATGTTTGTAATTGCTGATCTTAAAGCGGTTTAGCCATTCCCATTTTATCAGCGAATGAAAGGATTCGATACAGGCATTATCCCAAGGAAAAGCTTTCTTGGAATAGCTTCGATTCATTTTTGCTGTTGCCTTTTTATATTCTTTCGATACATACTGGCTGCCTCTGTCACTGTGGATGATCAAAGGTAATTCGGTGCTGCGTTTTGCTTTTGCTTTGTTTATAGAATGTTTATGGCTTTTTTTAGCACATCAAGTGCGTCCTTGGCATCACGTAATTCTCTCTTCAGACGGGCAATCTCTTTTGCCTCATCCGAAGAATAATTGCCGGATCCACGGCATTCCAGATCACCGGTTTCCCGCAGCTCCTTCTGCCATCTGGACAGAGACTGCTGGCTGATGCCTAGATTTGATGCACAGCCGACCAATCCCAGTTCACGGTGATCATGATAGTACTGGACGGCATCCAGTTTAAACTGTTTGTCAAAATGTTTTGCCATGATAAATTCCTCCTTCAGTACGATACTTTTATTGTATCACTAATCGACGGAATGAAAAGCTCTCACTTTGACTTGTACTATTTATATTCTAACACCACTAAACTCCGACACCCTTTATGTCTTCTCTATGACATCCACTTATCTCAGTTCTCGGTATCTTAATCGCTTTGCCATTCCAATTAGATAACTCTGCAGTAGTTAAACTATCTGCAGAGCCATTTACCAGAAATAATTCGATTGCTTTTCCGTACATAAAATTCTGCATTCCTTTCTTTTCATCTATGATAAGCGTTCAGCCTATACAGGCCTACATTCTTACCCCTCTGTCTTTTCCATGATGTCACGAACTTTTTTCGCCTCTTCACTATCCGTTCCATCACAAATCACAGCGTAAAAATCGTGTATATCCTCATCCTTCAGAATATACTCAACCTGTTTGTTTTCAAGCGCAATGCTTAACAACTTTGCCTTCTATTGCTTATAGTTTGCTTCAAGCCATCTAGCAACACCATCTTCGTCATTCGACAAAATCACCTCTGTGGCATATTGTTTTAAATCATTGTGTGCATTTGCAACAGCATAACTTTTATCAGCCATTTGAAACATGTCTATATCATTTTTTCCATCACCAAACACAATTAGCTTTTCACAATTCAACATGCTTTGTAATTGCCTTATAGCATTTGATTTTGATGCTTCTAACGGCATAATTTCTAACCACTGTTCATTTGTATAAATGTCCGTCTGATATACACAATGATATTTCTCCTTATATTTATCATACAAAGGCATAAGTTTTTTCGGCGCATCAATACAGGTAATATAAAAAATATTACCCTCTTTCAACTCAGGCAATGAATTTACCTCATTTGTTCGAACATCGCCTTTACGGCTTTCGAGAAACCTATTCATACCCTCTGTACACATTTTTCGCACAAACGAAAATTTTTCCACCCCATTAATGTATGCGTAAACAATAGGATACACGTTATTGCTAAATAAATCTTCTAGCACGGAATGTACCGAATCATCAAAATAATTAGCAATTAATATTTTTTCTGTAATATTATCAATCACAAAGGCTCCATTGTACACAATCAACGGAATTTTTGCATTTATTCCTTCGGTCACTTTTTTAGCTGTAACTAAAGAACGAGCTGTAGCATAGGAAAAAATCATCCCTTCTTCAACCAATGAATTGATTACTTGATTTGTGTATTTAGAGGTTACTTCGTTACTTCTCAATAATGTCCCATCTAAATCCGAAACATACAAATCACTCATGCATTTTCCTCCGTCAACTTCAAATTTTTTCTTTCTCATTGTACCATGCACAATTTCAATATTCTACTTATATTTTTTGAAGATTTAATTTAAAATTCCATTTTAGGACCATATTTTAACAAGTTGGTGATTATCCTGACGCCAGCACAATAAAATGTGTTTAGTAGCAAATTAGTAGCAGCGGAAAAGAAAAAGTCCGGGAACGCCCTGTTTATAAGGTTTCCCAGACTTGTGGATACTATTCAAACTCTTGGGCGGAGAGATTTATCTGGCTGTTTCTTGGTACACATTTGTGTGTGTTATTCTTCATATTCATCTTATTTCGCATTTATGTGTACCTCACCTAAAATTTTTAGAGCCAATTTGGAGCCATTCTTCTAAGAGACACAATCATATATTGCTTGTCCTAATTTAAGGATGTAATCCCGTATGTCAATTACATCTTGCAAAAATATATCTTGTCTTCTTGAAAGACTGTCTGTATAGTCTCCCTCATGAACTATTTGATTTCTTCTAATTACAATATTTCTCAAATATGTTGTACAGTCATCTTTAGACATTCCCATTAGATTTGATATTTTCCCCCATTTATCATTCTCGTTCCATATATAAGATAATGCATCTGCAACCTTACTTGGATCCTGAAAAGCTAAAAATCCATGTTTCAATATTATCTTTCTTTCAAATATTAAACTTGCATCTATAATATTATTAATCATATCTCCATATGTCTGTATATCTATTTGAAATGTATTATACTTCGGTGTTGGTGTCCTATTTTCCAAGAAAATCTCTACCATTCCAACTCTTACTACATCATGAACAAACTTGTCAAATGCCGATATACATTGAACCCATTGCCACCTCAATAAATCACTAATATCAACTGGTACTACAGAATGTTCAAAATAGTTGTACAAAGTCTCAACATTTTGCGTGTCTTGTACAAGTTTTACAAATCTTTTATGTGATTGCAACATTTATATTAACCTCATTATTGCTTTAACTATTGTATCATATATTTCATCAAACATCTTTCTTTTTTCTTCCATACTTTCATAAACATTTCCCACCGTTCCCATATCCTCCTTTGTTAGTGCAAATACTGGAATCATTGCCTCATTTGCCCTTTGTATCAATGCACCAAATTCTGGAATTTCTCCTAAACATCTGCTATTAATTATTCCATCTTGCACTAATCTATCAATATCATAAACCATATCATCTTGCGTTAGCTCTTCCAGAAAATCTGTTTCAATATAATCTTTTATTTCTTTAATCTTTCCTGTATAGGGCTGTGCTGCTTTATGATTTCTTAAATTGAAACGTTGTATAATAACTCCTATAAATTTCATATCACATCTTGGCAACGGATACGATGAATCGGTAAATAATTCCCTACTTTGAATTGCCCATTTCTTCCATTTGGGCAATACTTTCTTTAATGTTTTTAATGCCATCACTGAAAATGAATCAGGGTTAGTTGGAACTATAAAAGCATCCGCATACACAAAAAAAGTCTGATTAATTGCACTCAATCCAGGATTCATATCTATAAATACATAATCAATTTCATACTTTTCACAACATTTCTTAATTAATTCATAAAAGGCACCCGGCAGATTTTGCAAAGTAACTATTGCATTGTTACTATTTAAAGCAAGACTTAAGGCTGAATCATATTCCGACAAATCCATATGTCCTGGTATAATAAACAATTTATTATTCTTTTTATGGCAAGGACACTCTATTGCTGTAATTGGTTGCGGCCTTCCAGAAAATGCTACACTAACAGCATCTTTTATATTCATTAACTTTGTTGATTCATTTTCATAATATTCATCAAACATATCTCCTAAAAACATGCCAGTTAAATTACATTGAGGATCACCATCTACTAGTAGCACCTTTTTATTTTGTTGTGACATCTTCCACGCAATATGAAAAGTCGTGGTTGTCTTGCTTACTCCTCCCTTATGATTAAATAATTCAATTATTTTTGCCATATATGCACCTCCACTATCTTAATTATATAGTCATATTTATCCAATATCTCTCAATTTATTTACAATAAATATAGTTTAATATATCATTCATGTTGGTTTTTATACACTCGTTATATCAATTTCAATAGGATTTCCCCATCGATCTACGCATTTGATTAATAGAGTTCCATTTATCAAAGTAAATATCTGATATTCATTTGTATATTTACCATAATAATCTCGTTCAAATTGCGCATCCCCAATTATTTCAATTGACGAATTATTTGTTTCAATTCGAGGTACTACCTTCAGAATATCATTATACCGAGTTTTTCCCATAGATGATACTAAAACTCTTGCCTCATGCATATATTCATTCTCCAATTTAAAATGCATGTATTCTCTAATTGCACATTGTGAATTTGCAAAGGTACTAACATCAACTCTTTCTCCCAAAATAACACCTTCTTTCTGTATAATCTTTAAAAATATTACTATTATTTTTTTCTCAATACATTTGAAACCGTTGATTGGGATACATCTAACATGGCAGCTATTGTTTCCTGGTTTATTTTCTGTTTTGCCAAATCCCTTATAACTTCATTTCTTTGTGCTACTGATGCAATCTCCGGTAATTTATGAATGGTTTCTGAAACCACTCCAGATACCGTTACACTTTTAATAAGTGTTGTTCCATCACTTAACACAGCTCTTGCGATTTTGGCACCCGTTTTTTTATTTGGCTTAAACGCTAAGGATACAACATCTGACATTGATTTACCCACGTTTTTTAAATCTGTATTCTTAAACACATTCATTAAATTTGCAGCCATAATTTCCTTCCCGCTTATTACTTTAATATTAAAATAATATTAAAGTAATATTTTGTCAACTACTTTTTCAACTCTCATACCTAAAAAACTCCCTAGCCATCATCCGGAATTTCAGGAATATTTTGACCGCAAGCAGAAAAATTTCAGTCACAATAAGTCAACGATGCGTTTTGAAACTCCTCTCGGACAACAGGCTCAGCTGGATTGGAAAGAATCCATCAAATTCACTCTGAAATCCGGTGAAATGATCAATGTAAATATTTTTGTCCTGATACTGGCAGCTTCCAGGTTTCGAAAATATCATTTATCACTGGCCAGATCGCAGGATGTCCTGTTTTCGTTTATTGATGATGCATTTGAAACTTTTGGCGGAGTACCTGCGGAACTGCTTACAGATAACATGAAAACGGTTATGGATGAACCGCGGACAGAGTACTCAAAAAGAAAAGTAAATGGACGTTTCCAACACTTTGCTTCTGATTACGGATTTGCAGTAAAACCCTGTATTGCCGGGCGTCCACAAACAAAAGCGAAAGTAGATGCTCCGATGAAGCTTTTAGATGAAATCTATGCGTATAATGGTCTGCTTGATTATCAGGAACTGAATGAGCTGGTTCAGCGACTGAATGAACGGATCAATCATCAGGTACATCCGGGAACCGGGCGGAGACGGTGTGAAATTCTTTCTGTAAATTCAGATCTTCTATGATACTGGTATGTCAAGAACACCCAGAAAATCTGGGTGTATATTTACTCTTGACGATTCGGCTTTTATTGCTATATTGACATTCGCTCAGGGTACATAATCTCGAGTTCGCCACGAACTTTGCCCCAGTTGCGGATTGACATTGTCCACTTTTTGGCCATCTCAAAAGTTCCTAGGTATAGTGTTTCATTAGCGCCTGGGAACTCGGGAATACGCTTCTCTGCTTGTTTAGTCTGCGATAGCATGAATTCAGCGATTCAATGGCATTTGTGGTATAAAAAGCAGTACGGACCTCTTTGGAAAATTTGAAAATCGGGGAAATTGCATCCCAGTTATCATGCCAGCGGTTCATGGCACTCGGATATTGTCCCGACCATTTTTCTGTAACGGTTTTTAACTGCCTTCTGGCAGTTTCTTCATCGGCAGCTGTATAGATTGTTTTTAAATCTTTAGCAAAAGCCTTCATATCCTTGTTTGCAACGTATTTGAGTGTATTTCTTACCATATGCACTATGCAACGCTGCTGCTCTGTTTTTGGAAATGCTGTAGAGATTGCATCTTTGATTCCCGTTAATCCATCAGAGCAGAGAATGAGAATGTCCTGGACTCCACGATTTTTCAGACTGTTCAATACAGACAACCAATATTTACTGCTTTCATTTTCTCCAACAACAATACTTAAAACTTCTTTCATACCATCTTCGTTGATACCGAGAACAACATATGCGGCAAGTTTTCTAATTACTCCATCATCACGGACAGAGAAGTGTACAGCATCAATGAAAACGATAGGATATACCGCAGATAAAGGACGATTTTGCCATTCTTCGATTTTAGGAAGAAGCTTATCTGTAATATCAGATACCATCCCTTCGCTTACTTCAAAGCCTTAAATATCCTCTATCGTTTCTGAAATCTGTCGTGTGGTCATTCCTTTTGCATACATAGAAATGATCTTGTCATCAATCAAAGAAATGTCTTTCTGACGCTTTGGAAGCACCTGAGGTTCAAAGGAGCTCTGTCGATCCTGAGGAACATCGACCTCGAACTCCCCATACTTGCTACGAACAGTTTTTGGCTTTGTGCCGTTTCGGTAGTTTGGCTCGCTGGATCTTTCGTAGCGATCATAATCAAGATGACTATCCATTTCTGTTTCAAGCATATCTTGAATCGTTCCGGACAGAAGATCCTTTAATGCTTCCTGAATATCGTCAGCGGACTGAATATCATACTCCTGAAGCAATCCTTGAATCAGATTTCTCTTTCCCTCAGTCATTGGTTTTGGTTTGTAAACTTGTTTTTTTCTGTTTGCCATAATAAAAGGCCTCCTATGATTTAATATTTTATCATAGAAGACCCGTATATTGTCTAATTTACAGAATTTTTTTCACAGGCTCAAAATTTTAGCTGATTCCATTTTCTTATTACAGTTAAACATTTTTATTTAATAACTTCAACCCTGAATGCCCTGAAAAAATATTGGCATCATTCCTTGCATCCATCTTTTCAAATCGACTAATAACTCTCTGCTGTGACTCCGGACTCCAATATATTCTTAAGTTGTTCCTTGCTCTAGTAATTGCAGTATAAAAAATATTATGTGTAATCATTTCATCAATATCTTCAGTAATGACAACTTTCACTGATTCATATTCCAAACCTTGTGCCTTATGAATAGAAACAGCATATGCTATTTGAAATGGAACTATAGTTTCTATTTCGGTATCATTATCTTCGTCTGAATCTTTACTCTTATCTACATAAAATTTTATTACAGAATTACCCAATTCATTCGGATTTAATAGTTCCAACGCAACATCTTCTATATCGAATTCACTAATAACTTTATCAATTTCAATCGAAAACCAGATTCTATCACCATTCTTTTCAAGTTCGATATCAACAATTTTCCCCTTAAGATTATTGAATAATACCGGTGAAAACCTCTGACTATCATTAAAAAGAATCGGATCCCCGACTTTATATGTCCACAATCCCCACCGGACTCCCTTTGATGGATTATTATTTTGTAAAAATCGATTAATATTATTGATTCCATAAAGTCCATTGTAGTTTAAGCATAGAATAATTTCATCGCTAGAACTTCGCTGAAAAATACTCTCGTTCAACACAGAGGAATAACCATAATTTACAAGATGCTCTGTAACATCTTCCTTCAAAGTCCTTACTTTCGTCCACAATTCAAGCAATTCGCTATTCTTTGCTCGAAATGGCGTAATTAATTTATTCCATGTTTTTTTTGGCAAAAAATATTTTGCAAGTGAAAACCAATTTCCAAAAGATATTGCCTCTATTTGATAAGTATCTCCTACCAAAACCAATAGCTTATAATTTGCCTTTTCAAGAACTTTGCGCATGTCAGAATTGCTTATCATGCTACACTCATCCATAACCAACATGTCATATTCAACATTCACATTGTCTTTTTTCAAAAACATTGCAATAGTAGAAAAATCACAATTCTGTGCTTTCATTTTTCGTCGAAGGTTGTCTACAGCAGGATTCGTATTTGCAAGGAATAACTTTGTTCGTTCATCAAACATTTGTGCTATATGATTTAATAAATATGTTTTTCCAGTTCCTGCCGCACCATATATGAGTGCCACTTTCGAATCTACAAACATTTCTTGCAAAATTTTCTTTTTCTCTTCACAATTAACGGTTTCCGGATTCTCGTTCATCCAGTATGTAGCAAAGTTACAATATCCTGAAATACCTTCTTTTGATAAGTCTATTAATTCCTCTAATATCCGTTTTGTATCTTCATAATGTTCATTAATATACAAATAATTTTTTCCAAAACGACACAAATCACGTGAATGATGCTTTTTGTATAGTCTACGATTATGATCATTTATCAAGCAATCAATATCACCGAGATGTGCTACTTCCTCTACTTTCGTATATAAAAGCCCATTGGAAGTGGTATTAGTCTGTATATACTTTGCCAATAATTGTGATTCATTTTCAGATTTTGGGATACATCCAAAAATATCCTTCATTTCAGGATTATGCCCAATTAATGATGTACAAAACGGCATCGTTTCAAATGGTATTGAACCATGTTTGAGATACAAGTTAGATAAAGCGCTATTCTCTTCATTGCATATCTGGCTCTTAATTACTTTATTTCGCATAATGTATGATAAATATCTGACAACATTTGCACCCGGCATATTATTCAATATCACATTCCTTGCCTTATCCAAAGCATTATAAAATTTCACTGTTCTAGCATTCTGTAATATCCGAGATTTAGTCGCCGCATATTGTACATCAGAAGACATGATAATATCCGTAATGCTTCCACCTGTTTTAGTTAAATAATTCATTAGTCCATGATATTCGGCAAGCCCTTGATTCATTTCAACAGAACAACCAAATATTTTTGCAAAATTATTCAGTTCACATGGTCTAATAGATACTTGATAGTCATTTAAAATATTGACCGGCATTTGTTGATTCTCTACGGTAATTTGTTTTCCTCGTATATCAGCCATCACAGCATAATGATCAGGAAGCATAAATTTTGAAAAAGTAATAAATCGATCGAATTTACTTCCTACATCATTAGCCGGTATTAAGGTATTCTCATAAATTATACATTGATCAACTATTACGGGTTTTGACCTCAGCACATAAAGTCTTTCGCTTCTTTTATAATCTATAACATTGTATATTTTTGTAAGACAATTTTTTACTGCGCGATAATATCCAATTACCGCCTTGTCCATATTTATTGGAAATTTTTCTATATTGTGCAGAATATCTAATCCATGCTGTTTTTTTACAAACTCACGAAGCATAATATAATATTCATAGTATTTTAAGGTAAGACGCTCTGCTCCATCTGCATCAGGTGTATAATGTGATTTAGATTCCTGTAAAAAGCCATGAAATTTTCGTAGAAACAAATATTTGTTATCATGTTTTATAAACTCTAACGCTTTAGGAATAGTTTGCCAATCAGCCATAATATCGGCGCCATTACTATATCCTTTTACTGCAATATGCTCTACAAGATTTCGTGATTGCGCCAAAAGATTTTGAGAAATAATATCTCTTGTCACACCGGAAAACTCCAGCAAATCAATATTACTACAAATAGATCGGTCTATATTCATTATTTGTTCATCAATATATGGCATCCTCATCATCTCCTTTATAAATTAGATTTGTCTATTCAAGACACCTTTTTCTCATCTCTAAGAACCTTTGTACCCGAAAGATAACTCTGAGGCATCTCATCCAAATCTATATGTAACATATAAATTTTCCATCTCTCCAAATTATATCATTGCAATTTTTCAACGACCAAAATGTCTGTTCCGTAATCGTCCCACCTTCAATATTCTTCAGTTTTCATGTTATCTATTTGTATAATACTATCACATATTATAGTAAAAATCAGTTCCTTGCCTTCGACACAATTCGACATATAAACGATATTTCTATATGTCGAATTATAAAAATTGTAACCGTCTCTCCACTTTCTCCATTCTCCATGGCATCTACCTAATACGATATGTCATGTTATTAGTATTCCCTTCCGCTTCAACAACCCCAAGCTCAACCAAAGTCTTCATGTAACGCCAGGCAGTTGTACGTGATTTTTTGGTTATTTTCATTACTTCCTGAACTGTAATCTCTTTTTTTATTTCTAGTTCTCTGATAACATCCACTAATTTTTCAAAATCCTTTAGTTTCAAAACTTGTTTCATTTTGCAACAAGTTATCATTTTCCAGTTCATATTCTTCCAAAATTGCCGGATGAATCGGAATCCTGATCCTCATAGCTCGTCTGTTTTCATCTGTAAAAAATTCTGCTCGTGGAGATCCGTTCTTTTCCAATTCTTCTTGTATTGTTGGAATACCAGAGGAATGACCTTCTGACAAATCCAATTCTTTCAAAAATTCTCCCAATCTTCTGTTACGATAGTATCTTGAAACGAAGCTCTTACCTTCTGCTATCGTCTTTTCGGAAATGGACCTATCAATTCCCGGAAAATTCATAATGTTAATACAATCTGGCTCTATCTCAATTGTCACCGGCTCACAGGACATATTGCCATGTATAATCTCATCCAAAACTCTTGTAGTTGTTACAAATTCAATTTTTCTTGCATTATTAGTAGTTAAACGATTTTCTTCTTTGTAATTTTCATAACTGTCAACAACATAATTCATAACTAATCCCTCCGATTTTACTATTTTTATGTATAAAAAAAGCTACCCTCCTTAAATTTACTTTAAGGACGATAGCTGATAGCTTCGTGTTACCACCTTAATTCATCTATATCGCACAATATAGACCTTAGCAAGTACGGAAATCTCTTTCGATACTCTGACGCTATAATGGGCGTTCCCAATGTAATGACATAGCAATCTTCTTAATATTACATCACAATTTCACTATCAAAATATTGTTCCTGAAAATGAAGCTGTTGCCTAATCTCATCTTTTGAAAACATCATTCCGTCAGGCACAACTACCCACTTTTCTTCTATATCATCTTTTCTATGAACAATAGCAATAATTTTACCTGTAAACTTGCCTACTGGTTTATTTACACCTAATATATAAGCGTCCTGCTCTTCTCCATCTGGTGCCATAACTCCTTCAATATAACCATAATTTATTGGATAATACATATCCTTATATTCAGGATGATAACTTCCTAATGGTCTATCGACTGTGACAGTTACTGTTGCTCCGACTATTGAATTACTTTTAATCCATAAATACTTTTCTATCAATTTCGGCTGTATTAACGGATATGTCCAGTTCTCAGGCAAATCATCCATAAGCACAACTTTCTCCATTTCGCTATGTAATTCTTTCGCAAACTCTGTTATCTCTGCAAAACAAAGCAGTCCAAATGTTTCCTCACCGGTATCATTTACTCTAGTCTTACCTGTCACCGAATATACACATATCGATTTTATCTCAAATTTGATAGCTCCAGTCTCTTCCTGCAACTCCCTTTTTGCTGCTTCAAAAATATCCTCCCCAGCTTCTCTATGCCCTCCCGGCACTTCATATGTATCTCTTTCTTTATGCTTGCAAAATACCCACTTGCCGTTACTCTGTGAGATAATCACTGCAAATTTCAATAGTTCATCATTAACTGTATCATAAAACTTTACTTCCATCACTTTTCCCCTTCCCATTCCAGCATGAACTCATTCAGAAATTCCTGCATTACAACCTGTCTATGTTCTGCCAGTTTCTTTCCCTCAGTCGTATTCATCATGTCTTTTAACAAGAGCAAATTTTCATAGAAATGATTGATGCTTGTAGAATCTTGATTATTCCGATACTCTTCTTTGTTCATTCCCATTTTAGGTTTTATTTCCGGATCATAAATCTTTCTTCCCCTACTACCATATGCAAGTGTTCTGGCAATTTCAATAGCTCCTATAGCATCAAGTCTGTCTGCATCCTGCACACATTTTCCTTCTATGGTGTCAGGTACGACTAAATCAGCTCCTGCAAATGAAACTTCATCTATAATTTTGCATACTGCCTCTATCCTTTTACCATCTATTTTGTTAATTGTCATAAAATCAACTGCATTTTTCTTGGTATCATAAGTGTCCGGAGAAAGCTTAATATCGTCCACATCATGTAACAGAGCCGCCAACCACACTGTTTTAACATCTGTATTTTCCTGTTTTGCGATTTTAATAGCCAGTTTATATACTCGTATCGTATGATAATAGTCATGACCACTACTGTCTCCCGAAAATATACTTTTTATAAATCTCTTTTCATTATCTGTCATCTTTTCTCCTAATCAACCTAGCAACGCAATATATTGATTTATGAAAGTCATACTCACCCCACAAATAGAGCCAAACCAGAGCCATTTGATAAGGCAAATGCCGGAAACCCGCATAAATACAGGTTTTCGGCATTTTAGTCCGCTATTCAAACTCGGCAAGTCATCGCTTTATCTTAAACTATTTTGTTTAAGTTTTATTTGAAATCTGTGGATATTTTACTTCATTTACATATTTTGTTTTGGCTTACTGATTTTCTGTTGCCAAATCGTTGCCACTTCATTATAACATTCACACAATTTATTGCAAGGCATTAATTTATTGTTCATAGGATTCTTGCAATTCCTCAAATCCTTCCGAATTGTTTAAATACATCATTAAATCCTTTAGCAAAATCATATTGCATACGTGTTCTCCTGTATTAGCTGAGTGCAATTGATGAGTCACTCCATGATATTGTCGCAAACTTTCATTTCCATCAACCACTAAAGATTCAATAATAAAATTATCCCTATAACGTTCTCCCGCTTCCCATGCAACCACCAAATCAATATCACTTGTATTTTTCAACCCGGAATCTATATCTTCAACAAGTCCGTCAACCGAAAATTTATATTCCAAAACCTGTGGTCCAGACACAATCTCCTCTTTGTCCTGCAGCATTTCATCAAGTACGTCCTCCGAAACCCCCAATGGATTATGCGTCTTATCAAACAACTGTACATCTCTATTATTTGAAATCACAATTTTAAATAAACTATCATAAGTCGTCCGTTCATTGGTTGACATTATTCTAATCCCACGCACTACTCCACCTGCAATGAGCTGATTAAATAATGCAATAACATCCTGCTCACGAGTTGGCACTGATGTAATTGCAATTTTTTTAACTGGATCAAAGAAATTTGGATTTTCCAATTTCAATGGACATTCCTGTTCATGTTGAGTCATTTCATCTTTCCACTCAGAAAGAACCATTTGACGACGCAAATCAGGTGCGGCTCCTGTGTTCGCTTTAAAACAGGTTCTTACTTTCATTAAAGGTTTGTCCATAAGCTTACGGCTAAGCTCTTTTCCCAAATCTGTAATTTCCTTTTTAAATCCCTTTCTTCCCAAATCAGCAGAACAATTTTCAAAATGAACAACAATATTTGCTTGTTTCTGGCGTCCAATATTTTTCGTCAATGGAATTTGAATCAATTCCCCCTGTGGCATATTATTTGCAGCTAATTGAATTCCTCCATATAATACATGGCTACCTTTTCTAATTCCTATTGCCTTATCTATCTTATCCCATACAGATAAAGAATAAACATAGGCAAAAATCACTGTTACATTGTATTTTTTTACCAATTCTATTTCCTCTTTATCTAGCGGCAATTTTTCACATATTTCATCGCAATTCCACTTGTCATACACAGCATCTAAATTAGAAAATTTTGCTGGCATTTTACTTCCTGGAACAAAACGATTTTTCTTGTATAAATCATCCATTTTTGCATTAATATCGTCCACTTTTTGTACTTTGTTTAAAAATTCTATTACACTCAAATACTCCGGCGAATCTTTTTCAGCATGGGTCATCCTCTCTTTTTTATCTACAACTTCAATAACAACTTTTACATCCGACACTTTATTTATCTGTCCCAATCCAGTTTGAACCCTTAGCACCTTGAGCCAACTATCGGCATTATCTAGTCCCATCCACGAAAGGTCTTTAGGATAACTTTCAGAATCACATTGTATCGTCATAGAAGTTCCACGGTCTATGGTATCAAACCATGGATCTTTTACATTTTCATTATCCTCTACCACCTTGGGATTGTCCGACGGTGATGGATCATCCAACCAACTTCTTGCATCTTTCATCACGCCACCGGCTTTAAAATCTGGTGTTTTAGTATAGATTTGAATATAATTAAATCCATATGCTAAATAGGTTGTGCCAACTCCTTTATGTCCACGAAACCCATCCGGTTTAAAAGAAAAATTAGGTGCTAAAAATTTCATATATTCTGACTCTTTAAAACCAATACCATTATCCGTTACAGATATTGTATTTTTCATCAAATTAATAGTTATATGAATTTCTCCATCGAATTCTTCTTTTTCTTTACGCTTATCAATAGCATCTAAGCTATTTTGAATAAGTTCACAAAAGGGATCATACCAACCCACATATGAATTTAAAATATTTCGTATTTCTCTTTTTACCGAGCTAATCACAGCCTCCTCCGATCCTCCATATTTTGTTAATAACGGATCAAACGATGTCAATTTACCCATTTTATTTCATCTCCTTTATTCTTTGCAGTATTAATGATTCTATTCATACCATTGATATATCTATCTCAAGTTTCTTACCGTCTGATATAACCTGTGTAGCTCAACAATGTCCATATCTAGAATAGGTTCATACATAAATGAATTTATGTGAATATGCTCTGGTGTCATTATATTTACTTCATTCAAAATTTTTATCTCTTCATCATTACCAAATTGTCTAAATCCATTGAATAGTTGCCTTGTCTGATTATTACTTTCATGAACAAATTCAATAAATTCCGTACTCCCCCCCACATTATCTTGTTTATTTTTTGTCCATCTTAATTGACCAGTATAATTCCCTATTTGTTGAAACATGTATTTCTCTGCTTCATGACGTATACCGATAGATAATACAATTTTATTCTCTAGTTTTGTATCTTCCGTTGTAATATTGTCACAAACCAAGCTAAGCTTACTCAACACTGTAGCACTTTTTTCTACTGATTCTCCGAATTGGTTTACACCCGCATATTGTTGAAACAAAGGTTCAATATCTCCAAAGGTAATTCCCATCGAATCATCCTTTTCATGCAACAATGATGTTAAAAATAAATAATCACTTTCAGTATTAGAAATATTACGATCCACTCCAAACTCAATCAAATTTCTTACAAATGGTAACAATGCAAAAATATATTTATCAGTAGGTTTATTTTTCCAGTTTTTAAATGGTTTATCCTGATAAAATTCTTTTTTCAATTTCAGATTATTGTCAGAACACTCTGCTACAAGTCGATTTTCTCTAGCAACAGATAATCTGCCTGCAACAGTCCTGTAAAAATCAAAATTGTGTGTCATAATCAGCATGTAAATATTAGATTCTTGTGCTAATTCATATAAATATTCTATAATAGCATATTTATTCTTATAATCAAATGAATCTGCAATATCATCTATAATAAGAATAACCTCTTCTCCTGTACTCTTTATCTGCTCAATATCAAAAATAATATTTAATAAATATAATGCCCTTTTTTCACCTTGACTCAGTGTGTCTAATTTATCAAGCTCGCTTCTATCAACAGCTTTAACAACATCGCCTTTAGTAAACGAGAATTGAACCTGTGGCATACTTTCACCTATGATCGCACCTTTCAGATTAACAACTTTCATAGTAAACGGAACTGAAAAACGTTGTTCAAATATATCTAATGCTTCTTTCCACGGTGTACTATCAATCTCAAGATTATCTATTTCATGTGAAAGCGAATTATATTTATCACGCAACTCGCCAAACAAAATATTATTTTTCTTAATATACGATCCCCATAAACTCTTTTTCAGGTCTATCAGCTTATCTACTGCAAGATACTCAATTATTTCAGGATTAACTTCTATAATATCCTTTAACGTCATTCCTTTTGAATCGCTAAGGAGATTTTCAATTGCTTTATACGCCGGCATTTGTTGTATCTTTGCTTCAATTTCATTAATGTGTTGTTCTAATGCATCAACACTGCTAATAGGTTGTTGGCCTGAAAGTATTATCTTATTATCCTTTGAGAAAAAAGCATCTTTAAACAACGCCTTTTTCAAATCTTTGAGCTTAGGTAATGTAAGATTTCCCTTTTCTAAATAATCGAATGAATCATATATTTCATTTGATGCAGACACAAAATCATAAATGCCCTCTTGAAACTTTGTATCCATAATTTTTTTCAAAACAGTATCATCAAATATCTCCGAATATTTGATATTTCCACATTCTATTTCAGGCTCATAAGAAGCTAGTTCGTCTAAATTTGAAAGTATATCTTTCTCCGCAAAGCCAAAATCTTCTACAATTGCAGGCTCTAATTCATATACGCTTTTACCCAAATATGTCTTCTTTATTTTTAATCCTGAGTCCTTTTCTAATGATTTCAATAATTTTGTGCGAATTTTAAAAACATCCTTTAATTGTGTCTGAACATCACCTCTAATAAGTAACGAAGATATGTCTGCTTCGTATGAATTTTCATACGATTTAATAACAAATACTTGTTTTTTACTTATGTCCTGGCCATCAATCTTCACTATAGCAGAACCTTGATTTCCAAATATTGCATCTGAAATATCACTACTCTTCCCCTTCTGAATTAATTGAAAAGTTTTTGCAAACGATGTTTTCATAAGTCCGTTTCTTGCATATATAGAAAAAGTTCTTCCTTTTTCAAAGCTGAACTTATAGTTCAGCGAATCAATCCCAAAGCAATTTGATAATTCTATTTCCAATTTATTCATTATATTTCCTCCCCACTTATTTCTCTATTTGCAATAGAAATCCAGAATGGCTCCCAAGTTTGATAAAGTGTTCAAATTAAGTACATAATCTGATGCAGAATAAATTCTCTCTAGGTCCTTTTGGCGAGCAATCCAGCCTGCACCATCAATAATGTTTATAAAAATCATTTTATCATTATCATGCATATTTCTGTTAATTACTTCCTTAGCAACATTTATCATAGTTTCCCGTTTTGTTGACTGACCACTACCGGTAGTTACCATATAAGAAACCTCTATTAAAATTTGCGGCTTCTGTAAATTAGGAATCACAAAATCAATATTTCGATCAAAAATTTTCTTTCTGCATACATATCGATTTCCTATATGTTTCTGTAACATCTCTTCAACTAAATTCTCAACTTCTCTTCCCACCTGTGTACTATATGTTCCTTTAAATGAATTTTTTATCATTTCTGGCAATACCTTTGGTGATGAAAATGCTTTTAATTTCTTAGTATCAATTAAAAGTTGATCTAAGACAAAACGCGGAATATCATTACTATAGTCCCTTTCTCCCAGCAGCAATCCGCATATTTCTTTCATATAAAACTCATCGCTCAACATCTTTGTTCTGGTTTCATTGATACTCCACTCAGAAACAAACTTCTGACCATGATTACGCCGTATCATTGAAACAACTCGTTTAAAATTTTCCTCTGACAATCCTAGCAAACTAGTTAAATTGTGCAAAGAATCCTTTTCTTCAGCAATATAGCTTTTCAATCCCTCATATGTACTAATCGCTTCAATCCTCTTATAAATTTTTCTAGTTTCTCTTTGTCTAATTTTTTGCTCATGTTCCATTTTGTCTTCAAAACTTTCGTCTATATAAAAAGAAGTCATTGAATCTACAAAATCCGAAAACATGATTTTTTCTGGTTTATTCATATTATTTTGTTCCTTTCACATACTGCATTACTCTATTGAGCATATTTTCACCAGAATATCGCTCATACTCAACAACAACATCATCCAACCATGCTTTTGATACTTTTGTCTGGTTAGTATCACTTAGATGTGTTTTATATAATGCTGCAATAAACTCTTCCTTACAAGAAAACGGTTTTAATGTTCCTCTACTATTTTCTTTCCAATTTGCAGGACGAATATTGTATATTTGCCCCTTTTTCCTTTGACATTTCAAAGCGAAATCCTGTGCCGGTCCCGTTATTTCCCATACCTTTTTGCACCACATATCTTGAATAGAAATGTTACCCTGATCATCACTTAAATATGCAAATATAAGATAATCACTATCTAATCTCCATGGTTTTTGTCGGATAGAATCAACATATCCAAAATAATTTGCAACATCAAAAGCTGCATTTCTGGTTGCATAATAAGTTTTCATCTCACACAAATTCTTTTCGTCCGATTCCGACAAGTAAAAATCTGGAAAAGTCTGTCCCTTTGCACTTCTAAAATATATGTCGTTCTCCTTCAAAAACTGTCCCAACCACTCTTGAAGTGCATTGCCAATTATATCGTTCTGCTTAATGACAACCTCTGTTCCATTAAGTGACATTTTTATTTGTCCAATTGCATCATTAATATTTTGTTTTTTTAACAACTCAATTATTTCAGATGCCGTTATATATTTCATTATATTCACCGCCATTCTACTTTTCTTTTTATTATAACATACATTTTCATTAAATACACAAAAAGCAACCGCAATAAGGGATTTAAACCCTTAATGCAGTTGCAATCTTTTCTGAGATAGCTTCTATTACTGGCACACAAACCGTATTGCCTAGTAAATCAAACGCCTCACTCTCCTTAACCACACCTAAATCATACGTCTCCGGATCATACCCACATAGTCTTTGACCTTCTCTTATGGTTAATTTTCTAATTCCATCCCCATCTATGACTCCCAACTTTGAAACATCCATCGCTACCAGAGTAGGAGCTAATTTTTTCGGATCAAGAACCTTCGAAAATTCAAATGACAACTTTCCCGCCACAATATTGTATCCCTTTGGCTTGTTTAGATCCGGTTTTCGCTGACCGTCTACTAATGCTTTAGGGTGCTCATATGCCAAATATCCTTTTTTTACTAGGTCATCTAGCATTTCTTGTAAATTATCAACATCATAAAATGTTCGTATTTGATTCAAAGTTAACGGCATACCATCCATCCACTTTATTCCAATTTCTTTTGCCCATTTTTTCTTTCGTCGTTCTTTTAATAAAATATTTAACAGTTTTCTCTGTTCTTTAGTGGTTTTTCCCTTCAAATCAATATCCCACGAATGAATATTGTCTTTTCCCCCTCTTTTATCCTTTATTGATTTTCCTAAAACTTCATCTGGAGAATAGTTAGCAAATAAACATTTCGAAAATTTACTTTTTACTGTTGGCAATCCTTTCTCCATAATGTCCCCAAAATTTGCTGTCGTCACATCAAATTCGTTTAAATCAATTTTTTTATTAAGCGTCCCAACAATATATATTCTTTTTCTACTCTGTGCAAGTCCAAAATATTGTGAATCCAATACTTTCCAAGAAACTTGATAACTTAAAGACTCTAATTTATTGATAATGACCCTCAACGTATTCCCATTATCATGATTAACCAAGCCCTCAACATTTTCCAGCAAAAATGCTTTTACAGGATTATCTTCCATAATACGATCTCTCAATATACGTTCAATTTCAAAAAACAATGTTCCCCTCGTATCTGAAAAACCTAAGCCTTTCCCTGCCGAACTAAACGGTTGACATGGAAATCCTGCAAGCAGCACATCAAAATCAGGAATATCTTTTGTTTTAACCTGCGTAATATCCCCATATATTTTTTCATTTCCAAAATGATTTTGATACGCCTTAATTGCATATTTTTTAATTTCTGATGTAAACACACATTTTGTTTCGAACCCACTTTTTTTCATTGCCTGTTCAAAGCCCAAGCGTATTCCACCTAAACCAGCAAACAAATCTATCACTCGTATCGTCTTTTGCTTCATCTGTTGTTGTCTTGCTATCTCCATCATCAACAAGTTAACACATCTTTCAGAAAAAGAAGATCCTATACCGTAGTATTCTATTTCTTCTTTTTGTTCGTTTGTTAAATATACTTTATATCCATTCTTTCTATCACTTGCAGGAATAGCCTTTCTTCCTGCATGAGTTTGTTTTTCAGCCACCATGTAATCATCCTCCATTTCATGATTATATAGTATCATTTTTCCTTTAATTTTACAACCCTTAAAATTGCATTTTCAAGGAACCAATTCTCTACCTTTTCTTCAGTTTTCTCTCCACCTCCCCTTCCACATTCGCCTTAATCCCATTCACCCGTCTCACCCATTCCATCGGATCCTCCGCTTTCATCCGTTCATCCACGCCATCCTTCTCCATGATCCGTTTCAACGCCAGATCCACTTCCCGGTGACACTCCTCGTCCACCTCATGCAGATACCGATTCCAAGTTCCATTCTGCAGCATCATCCGATATTCATGTGCTTTGTGTTCCCACATATATTCTGCCCGGATCAATCCATACTTTCCAATGGAATAGTCTGTTTCCTGCTCAAATGTCAGATCAGGATAGTAACAGCCATCCTCTGCCAAGTGATAAATCAATCCGTTTTCCTCTATCACTTCCGGCAACACCTGCTCCCCTAAATCTCTTGTAGAAACTTCTTCCATCTTCCTCATATCCTGTAATTCTTCTCTCATCGTAATTCTGTCATCCTTTCTTCCTAACGAATAAGAGAAAGTTATCTCTCTCTTATCCCAATTATCTAAATTAAATGCCCTTTTATCGTCTGTGTAAATGTTCTTCTCCTTTACCCGGCAGTATATCGGCGATCCTCTCCTTAAAGGCATCCCACAGATTCCTACCATTGATCTTCAGCTCTCGCATAAATCCTTCGGCTTTATCAAGAATCTGTCGAAGCGTATTGTTTTCACTTTGAATCTTCTGATTCTCATACTCCAACTTCTCTTTTTCATATCGTATTTTCACTATTTCATCAAAAAATTCTGCCTGCCGGTCTGTCACCGCTACACTGCTATATTTATAATACAAGTCCTCTGCCGTTTTCAGATGAGAAGTAACTTGTCGTTTGGCTTCCTCCGTTTCTTCTATTACACGATCACGCTCCGCCCTGACAACACCTGTTTCTGCCTGCATTGTCTCCATCTCATCCTTTGCAGTAGCCAATGCCAGTTCCATACTTTCCTTATCCGTCAGCAGCTTTTCAACTTCATCCTGCAACTTGCCGTGCTGATTTGCAAGCAGCTTGTAATCCCCTTGCAATAACCGATAGTCTCCCTGAAGTTGATCACATTCCAAGCGAAGCGTTTCCTTGCTATTCAGCAAATTTCCGTGTTCTCTTTGCAATGCATCATACTTCTGTTTCAGTTCATTACTCAGCGACAAATAATGTAAATATCTATCCTCTGCTTCCTCCTGCTTAACCTCCCATTGTCTGTAAGATTGCTCCATCTCCGCCATTTGCTTTCTCTGTGTACGCAACTTTTCCCAATTTGATTCCATACATCTTTCCTGCTGTTCCATAGTATCTGCCTTGTCCTGAAGTCTTCGTTCTAATTCTTCTACTTCCTGCTTTCGCATCTTTTTCTCATAGTTGTACACTGACAAATGCTTTTCATGAGTCCCTAGTTTCTTCCACCCAAAGCCACGTTGCTGCATTAGAGTTACAAGATTTTCCTTTTCGTTTCGCACCCATTGCATACTTTCCGTATCATTCCGTCCTGTTCCGGCAAAACCAAGTGCTTTCATAGCACCCTTTAAGGACACCTTTGTTGATATGCCTCGTTTATTTCCTTCGGAAAAGGGAACAAAATCGATATGAAGATGCGGAGTCTGTTCATCCATATGAAGAACTGCATTGAACACCCGCAGACTCGGATTTCTTTCTTCAAATCCCCTCATGTATTCTTCAAGGATCTGTCTGACCACTACAGTCTCCTCCATCATACAGTTGGAATCCTTCATATTCCCAATCTGAACAATGACCTCCGTGAACAAATGCTCCTGATGACCATCCTTTATCTTATTGTAATAATCTTGAATTATTCGATCTTTCCGTTTCTGCTTAGCATTATATTCTTCCACAGCCTCGTCAAACAGTTCGTGATAAATTCCCCTGAGGTCTCTCTGCACAAATACAACATTTTGACTTATCCTGTCGGCATCTACATTCTCTGCCACAAATACCCTGTTATTATGTTTTAGGCATCCATTGCCTATCGTTACCGAAATCGTTCTCTCCATATGCGATCAGTCCTTTCTTTTTATCCATTAATTGCTTCTGTAAAAATTCTCTGCTCATTGTTTTATTCCTCCAATCTGCTTTGCATTTTTTAATCTCGATATCATCAATCAGCGCATTATTTCTGTGCATGATAAAGTTTCGAAGAAGCCTCGCTTCCCTTAGTTGAATTTCTAAAGTAATTCTTTCTCTGGGATTTCATATTCCAGTCAAAGTCAAGCCGCTAGGCGATGACTGAGATGGAATATGTTTTGTTACTTTTGTCAAAAGTAACGCAAAGGCGCTTTTGGCTGCGACGCCTCCAAAAATGCAACCTGCTCCGAACGGTAAACCGTTCTTCTCAGGCTTTGCGCCCTGCCGGGAGCTTAACTTCCGCATCCAGTCAGTGAAAATACCGCTGCATTGCACCGATATTTTCCTGCCATCTGCTCGTAAGTCCTACTCCAATCTCTTAGAAATACTACTTTTACCTCGTAAAGCTGTCTTATCTTATTCTCTCCGCATACTACTTCAATCCCTTATATTCTCTAGCTTTCGCCACTTTGTCCATTACAGATAAAAGAGCATCCACCGTGCTTTCTTCCCACCCGGCTAACCATATCAGTGTCCGGATTTCTTCCTGCAACAGATCTACATCACGCGGAAATTTCAGCATCTTTTCCATCTGCCGGCTTTGATATTCCGTCAATCCAACCACCCCGTTTCATTCAGATGTGCTAGTGTAAAGTGATAGTTTTTCCCGCTTTTGCTAGTGTAAAGCTATATCAATTTCTGAAAATGATAGTGCAAAGTGATAGCACCGTCTACTCCTTCTCCGGCACATATATATTTTTTGATAGCAAATTTTTAAAAAGATATAGTTTTTTCTATCTTTTTCGCTGAAAATATATAGAAACTGCTATCTATGCATCCATCTGTGACGGTCGTGACGATGGTGACGATATTTTCACTACACCCCGGCATCAAAAATACCGTCACAACCGTCGCATATCGTCACGCTTTCTAACTTGCAGGAGAATTTATCGAATTCTTTACAAGTTCCTCATCTTTTACAACATAGTCTGTTACATTATCTTTCTTCTCAAGGGATATCACCCGACCATTGTGTCCACGGCTGGCAGCATAACGAATGCCATGATCCAGATACAACCGCTCCACACTAACATTCAATTTTCGTGTCAGAACATTCGGCTGCATATTCAAACCACTTAATTCCTGAAGCAGTTCTGTGGCTGTTCCCTGCCACGAATGCCGCAGACTCATAAATTCCACGATTTGTTCCAACACTTCATCCGGTGGCTCTTTCCAAAGCTCCGTTTCCGCTTTCACCAGTTTCCATACACACTGCTCTCTTTCAAATTCAAGCGACAGTTTCTGGTCTGGTTGATCACGCCCGGCAATCTCCAATGTTGCTTTATTCTGCGTACGCTTTTCCTTCTGCATAACAAACGCTCCATCCGCCGCCCCAAGCAGACCGTTGGTGCCGGAGATCATATCGAAACTATCCGAAGATTCCAGTTTTCTCGTATGATGAACCAGCAAAAGACAAATTGCATGTTCATCGCTGAATTTCTTATGCCGGGTAACAATATCATAGTCACTAGCATAACTGTATTTGTCTCCGCCAACCTCCCGGACTTTCTGCAGCGTGTCAATAATGATCAGCCGTGCATCCTTATGTTCCGCTACAAACCGGCTCAATTGTTCTTCCAATCCCTGATTTAATGTCTTGGATCGTGTTGCCAAATGAAAAGCATCTGTACTTTCTACCCCAAACATTCTTGAAAGACGTTTCTGCAGTCTGCCATAATCGTCCTCCAATGCAAGATACAATACAGTTCCACCATTGACAGGATAATCCCACAACTGTATTCCCCGGCTCACATGATATCCAAGCTGTGCCATAAAAAATGACTTTCCAACCTTCGGTGCACCCACAAACAAATACGTCCCATTGTAGAGTAACCCATCCACGATCGGCACTTTCGGCGGATAAACGGTATCGTATAGTTCTTCCATTGTAACCGTCTGCAGAATGTCCTGTCTGGATTTCCCCGGACTGACTTTTTTGTCTGTTATCCCCACATTTCCTGTGGCTTGCAGATTGTTTTGTCTCTGATCATCTGTTATAATTTCGTTGTGTTTATTACATAACGGCTGCTTCCCATCTGCGCCAACAGATGATCCCGGAGCAGTCGCTTTTTTCTTATTCATCATTCCTCTTCCTCCTTCATTCCATCGAGAGTAATCGCCACAAGCTGTAAAGTATAAAGAAATTCCTCACTCAGTTCCGCTGCGTTCTCTATGCGTTTTAATTCTTGATAGATCTGTAACATCTGATCCCGCAATGCTTTATATACCCGTGGATTTCCCTGCACAACAATGTCCTGGCACTGCAGCCTGCGGATAATATAATCCTGCTTGGTCAACCCGGATAATCGAACCATGCGGTCAATCTGTTCACTTTCCTCCTGCGACACTCGAAATGCCACTGTCTTATGTCTCCACCTTCCCTGATGATCTAATCTTCTATCCATCGTAGTCCAACCTTCCTTTCTGTCACCGTAAAATGTTATCACCCTTTATAACCGGCATCTTCTGCGTCCTTCTTGATCTGATCAACAGATATTTCTTCCTCAATATTTCCAGTCAGGACAATATCTGTTATCCTCTCAACATCCAGCCGGTTCGCCATTTCCGTCTGTTTATTCGGGAACAAATGAGCATAACGATAGGTAATGTCAATACTCTCATGCCCCACCCGGTCAGCGATCGCCAGTGCAGAAAATCCCATTTCTATCAAAAGTGAAATGTGCGAATGTCGCAAGTCATGAATGCGGATTCTTTTCACCCCTGCCGCTTTGGCACCACGATCCATTTCATGATGCAGATATGACTTTGTGATCTGAAAGATCCGTTCGTTTTTGCCAATGTCATATAACATTCGAATATAGTCCTGCATTTCCTCACAAAGAAACTTCGGCATCTTGATCGTGCGGTTACTTTTAACCGTTTTAGGAGAAGTAATGACATCACGTCCTTTTAAACGCTGATATGATTTGTTGATCGTCACTGTCTGTCTTTCGAAATCAAAATCCACCGGTGTCAGTGCCAGCAGTTCTCCCATCCGAACACCACACCAATACAACATTTCAAATGCATAGTATGACCTCGGCTTGTCCATCATAGCATCCGCAAACTTCAGATATTCTTCCTTCGTCCAAAAGAGCATTTCTTTATGTTCTTCACACCCCATCGTACCGGCTTTCTGTGCCGGATTACTCGGTAAGTGATAGAATCGCACCGCATGATTAAATATCGCACTAAGCTGGCTGTGAATCGTCTTTAAGTATGTGGGTGAATAGACTTCCCCATTCTCTCCCTGATATCCCAAAAGTTTACTCTGCCAGGCGATCACATCCTTCGGCTCTATCTCCGCAATCTTGCGGTTGCCAAAATACGGCAGTATCTTCGTCCGTATAATATGGCTCTTGGATTCCCATGTGTTTTCCTTTACCCGTTTCTTTTTATCCGCTTCATAGACTTCAAAAAAGCTGGCAAAGGTCATATCAAGCTTCGATTCGCTTTTCAGCATCACCTCCCGTTCCCACTGCTGCGCCTTCCGCTTCGTCTTAAAACCTCTTTTCTGCGTCTGCTTTCGTTCGCCCTGCCAGTTGGTATAACGATAGATCACACGCCATTTATCACCGTCTTTATACACAGCCATAGCATCATCTCCTTTCCAGCTGCACTAGGATTACCGTATCTACAGCAGTCAGCCTTCTTCGCCGTAGCATAACTTCTTGCGAAAGAAGCTGGTATTCACTCTCCCGGATATCGTCAGATAGCCAAGCTCCCGCATCTCTGCATTAAGCTCCCGGACCACCTTGTACGCATAGGATTTGGACACCTTTAACTCTTCCGCCACTTCCTCAACTGTCATAAAATTCTTCTCCATCAGCATCACCTCCCTTCCAATGTTAAGGTTCATATACTAACTCAATTTGTTTAAGTTGTTGTTTGACATAATACTAAACATTTTAATTTAAGTCAAGTGGTTTTCAGGAAAATATTAACTTTTTTTGTTTAGTTATTCTTGCTATCCTGATTTGCTCATGATATACTCTACTTAAACAAAAATGTTTATCATTTTATTTGCAGAAACAAAATGGCAACAGCAATAAATTGGAGGACACATACCATGGCAATCGGACAAAGGATCAAATTTTTTCGCAACCGGAAAGGGTTTACGCAAAAACAGCTCGGTGAAATGCTCGGATTTCACGGCAAATCATCGGATGTACGCATGGCACAGTACGAATCGGAAGCACGCATTCCAAAACAGGCACTGATAAAAGAAATGGCTGACCGGCTGGAAGTTGACACAAAAGCATTAACTGTACCAAACATTGACAACTATTTAGGACTCATGCACACATTCTTCGCATTAGAAGATATGTATGGGCTGACCATCGAAGATCATGACGGCAATATCTGCTTTAGCTTTGATCCGGCAATAACAGAACCTCACTCAACACTTAATGACTACCTCAAAACATGGCTCCGGCAGAAAAACAAACTGGAGCATGGGGAGATCACCAAAGAACAATATGATGAATGGCGGTATAAGTATCCGGCACTGGAAACTCTGCAGAAAAAGTAAAATTTTTCCTATGTTACCAAAAAAAGCATCGTGACAAATATGCTTTAATTTGATAAAATTAATTTGCACATTGATACAACTATGCTAATAATCATTATTATCTTATCCACGAAAGCAGGGCTTCCTGTTGATTATATTTCACTCCTGTTTACCTCGATTCAAACTTGGGTTGTTGTGAAAGGAGATATCAAAATGACGAATTTGTTTGATTGGATTGTGAGCGGTGCATGCGGAGTGGATTCTTCAACTACTCGGCATTTAAAGTGAACAAGATAAAAATGATTTGGGCATCGCTTGGAGGTTCAAATCCTCCCCGCTCCGTTTAGGACTTTCTTAACATGAAAGTCCTCTTTTTATTTATCTCATCTACTAAACCACAACAAAAAACCTTACCGACTTCAGTCCTCACAACTGAAAATCAGTAAGGTTTTTATATGCAATAAAATAATTTACTCAATGAATAACGAAAAAATGTTGCCAAATCGTTGCCATGTTCTAAACAAATTTGTTTGGAGCAGGCATAAATTATAGCTTTATTTTCCCATACACATTATTCAAACTCTATCGTTCCAGGCGGCTTGCTCGTCAGATCATAAAAGATACGATTTACGCCTTTCACCTCATTAATAATTCGCGTCATGACTGTCTGCAGCACCTCAAATGGAATCTGTGCGCTTTCTGCCGTCATGAAATCGATGGTCTGTACTGCACGCAGGGCAACCGCATAGTCATAGGTTCTTTCGTCTCCCATGACACCAACGCTTCGCATGTTGGTGAGTGCTGCGAAGTACTGGTTTGGCATCCAAGGTGCTTCTTTGCCGTGTTCGTTTTTGTAGGCTTCTGCAGCCTTATCCACTTCTTCACGATAGATGAAATCAGCGTCCTGTACGATGCGAACTTTATCAGCGTTTACCTCGCCGATGGTACGAATGCCAAGTCCCGGACCTGGGAATGGCTGACGGAATACGAGTTTTTCCGGAATGCCAAGTTCCAAACCTGCCTTACGCACTTCATCTTTGAACAGATCACGCAAAGGCTCGATGATTTCCTTGAAATCTACGAAGTCCGGTAATCCACCTACATTGTGGTGGCTCTTGATGACAGCGGATTCACCGCCAAGACCGGATTCTACAACATCCGGGTAAATGGTTCCCTGTGCCAAAAAGTCTACCGCACCGATCTTCTTTGCTTCTTCCTCAAAGACGCGGATAAATTCTTCACCAATGATTTTGCGCTTATGCTCCGGCTCGGTAACCCCTGCCAGTTTGCTATAGTAACGATCCTGTGCATTGACACGGATAAAGTTAAGATCGAAGTCTCCTGCCGGTCCAAATACCTGCTCAACCTCGTCGCCTTCATTTTTACGAAGAAGTCCGTGATCTACAAATACACAAGTAAGCTGTTTACCGATTGCCTTGGAGAGCAGACCTGCTGCAACAGAGGAATCTACACCACCGGACAATGCCAAAAGCACTTTGCCATCGCCAACTTTTTCGCGGATCAGCTTGACCTGCTCTTCTACGAAGGAGTCCATACGCCAAGTACCCGCACAGCCGCAAATGCCGCGTACAAAGTTGTACAGCATTTCTGTTCCCTGCTGTGTATGAAGCACTTCCGGATGGAACTGGATCGCATAAAGATTACTTGCTGTATTTTGAGCTGCCGCTACCGGGCAGTCTGCTGTATGTGCAATGATTTCAAAACCTGGAGCAACTTTTGAAATATAATCAAAATGGCTCATCCAGCACACGGTGTTTTCATGAATCCCCTTGAACAAAGGAACTTCCGTATTAACAGCCACGTCTGTTTTGCCGTATTCGCGCACAGGTGCTTTCTCGACTTTACCGCCAAGAACATGCTGCATTAACTGAGCACCATAGCAAAGTCCCAACACTGGGATTCCCAGTTCAAAAAGTTCTTTAGAATAAGTAGGGGCACCCTCTTCATAGCAGCTATTCGGTCCACCTGTTAAGATGATTCCTTTCGGATTCATCGCCTTGATCTTTTCTATATCAGTTTTGTAAGAATAAATCTCGCAATATACATTACATTCTCTGACTCTTCGTGCGACCAACTGATTATACTGTCCGCCAAAGTCCAGCACGATGACTAATTCCTTATTCAATGTAGTACCTCCTTGTGTTTTAACAATATGGTTCTATCATACATTATTTTCGAATTGGTTACAAGAGTGAGCTTAATTCGTTTATTTCGGCAAACTGACACGAAAAGTCACCATGCCATCTCCCGCTTTTGCAGTAATAGATCCCTTATGACTATCGACGATTTTTTTTGCAATGGACAGACCAATACCCTGCCCTCCGGTTTTGGAAGATCTGGAACTGTCACTGCGATAAAATCGGTCAAACATCCGCTTAGTATCCGGAAGCTCTTTTTCGGTAGTATTTTTCACAACTAATACCGCACCATGTTGTGTTTTAGTAAGACGCCATACGATCTTGCCCCCGTCATTGACATATTTCGCAGCATTTTCGGTAAGAATGGATACCAACTGTGCAATCTGTTCACGATTCACGCGAATCGTAACCCCCTCTTCCAGGTGCAGCTTTAATGTTACCTTCTTTTGTGTTGCAACTTCTTCAAATGGCCTGGTTGTTTCTTCTAATAGCAGCTTAAGATCTGCTTCTTGTTTTTCACTCTTTTCTTGAACCTCATCTAACTTTGCGAGAACGAGCAGTTGATTGATAAGCTTTCCCATATGTTTGGTCTGATCAATAATATTTTGCGTCCATTCATTTCCATCACCTTTGTACTGCAGTACCTCCGCATTTGCTGAAATAATGGCAAGCGGTGTTTTGAGTTCATGGCTGGCATCGGTGATAAACTGTTTTTGCCGGTTGGAATTGATTTCAAACGGACGAACTGCGCGTTTGGAAGCGATGGCAAAAATAACCGTGATCAAACAGGTGAGTAGTGTTGATACCGTGATGGTGATCGTCACTGCCAAGTGATAAAAACTCTGATTTTCTTTGCAGTCCAGAAAGATAATGGAACGCACTTGACCATCTTTATACTCTTTGCGGTAACGATAGCTGCCTACCAGACCTACCTTTCCCCTGCGAAGCATCGCTATCTTAGTCATTCGAACTGCCCTTTTCTCATCAACCGCCGCAATGTGATCCATATTTACGTTGGTCACTTTTTTGTCTTCATCCAAAAAAATCCGGAAAAATCGAGTGCGATAAGACGAATCCTCATTATAATTGTTAAAATATCTTTCAAAGGCCTGACTGTTTTTTTGCTGCTGTTTGTAATCTTTTAATTGTGGGACGGTACCATTATTTTCACTGATCATCGCTGTGATCTGGTCCGCCTGACGATTCCGATATGCTCCAAAACACATAACTAGAATGATCGTCATAACCATAAATGCAGCGACCACAGACGCAAAAACAATCCCGATCATTTTCAAGCGCATTTTTTTCATAAGTCCAGCCACTCCTTCCTACTACAATCTATTTATGGTTAGCTTCTATGCAGTCTTACGAAGCTGTATGATTTCTTCCTCTTGCACCAACTGCAGATTGCCATGGATCTGCACCAATTTATTGTTGATATAGGCAATATATAGTGCAATTTCTTCCGTGTCAACTTCTCCCGGAAATACTCGTTTTACAATTTCTTCTTTGGAATAACTGACATTTTCCTTTTCCAAAAATAAAGCAAGGAGCTTTGCTTCTTTGACGCTTAATATCAAACTGCCGGATTTTGCGGACAGTTCATTGCTCTCCAAGTCAAGTGTTACGTTGGCAAGATTCAATACCGTCTGCTGATACTCCTTATTGCGGCGCACCATTGCTTTCACCCTCGCAACGAGTTCGCCCATTGCAAACGGCTTGGCGAGATAATCGTCAGCTCCCATATTCAGTCCCTCGATACGATCTTCGGTCTCTGCTTTGGCAGTCAGCAGCAAAACCGGCGTATAATCTTCTCGGTCGCGCATATTTCTAGCCACTTCCGTCCCTTCCATACCGGGCATCATAATGTCAAGTATAGCAATATCAAAGTGCTCTTTTTGCAGTACCTCGTCTGCTGCCAGCCCGTCCATCACGGCCGTCACCTCAAATCCTTCCATCTTAAGGATCTCCGAAACTGCCATCGACAATCCCAACTCATCTTCCGCGTATAATATTTTTCCTTTTGTGCTCATATCCTTATCCTCGTTTCTGCATAGATTTCCATGCAAATATATCATGTATGCTAGTCTTTGCGTAATAACCATACATTCCTGTCTTTGCGCAACAGCCGTACATACCTGCCTTTGCGCAATTGCATACGTACCTGTCTTTGCGCAACAGCCATACATACCTGCCTTTGCGCAACAGCCATACATACCTGTCTTTGCACAATATCCGTACATACTAGCCTTTGCGTATCATGTCCCGCAATGTCTGCATCGTCAAGTCTGTGGACGCCATTTCTCCGGCACAGCGCTTCAGCTCTCTCTCGATCAATTCCACATTATCAATGTGTTTCTTGTACTTCATTTCATGCTCCAGGCTTGCCCAGCAATCCATCGCAATCGTTCGAAGCTGTACCTCTACTCGAATCGTGCCGCTTTCCGCTTCCGAAAACGGACATTCCAAGATCACGTGATAACTACGATAGCCATTTGGCTTAGGATTTGCAATATAATCCTTTTCTTTGACTACGCGGAACGTGCCATCTTGTTTCATGCGCTCGACTATATCGTACACCTCTCCCACAAAATGTGTCACTAAGCGAAATCCCACAATGTCGGAAACATTAGCAAGTGCAGAATCGGCCGTTGTCTCAAATCCTTTTTTATGTAACTTTTCCTGCATCCCCTCTGCCGTCTTAATACGGCTTCGAATATGTTCTACAGGTGTCTCCCCAGCTTGTTCCGCATAGGCATCTACCAACTTTCGCAACCATTGCAATATCTCCTGTTCCAGATTCTGCAGCGGTATATAATACTGTCCATAATAGGCACTTTGGTTTTCCTCCATAAAAATCCCCCTTCCCACAATCCACCTAAATTTTCCTATTGGATCGACAAAAATTAGACTAGAAGTATAACAAATCTTTATGAAAAAAGTGTGAATCTTTTTTTCCTTATACGCAATACTGCTAACTCGCCCCTGCAAAAGCCAGGATCACACAGTCTGCCGATTTTTTTCCGCCATCGCCTGTAAATGTTCCTGCATGATCTGTCTCATTTCCTGAAATTGCAGCATAAGTCCCTCGTTTGGACTTTGGAACGCTAACAATCGATCCAAATAGCCCTGTTCCTTGACAATTTCATAGCTTTGCGGAAACTCCAATTCAAAAACCAAAGCAATATGACCTGCCAAATTATCAATCGGCACTTTTTTCGTGTCTCTAAAAATCGCCTGTTTCTGTCGAAACTGCTGCATGACTTCTTCCGTGATGAGGTGTGCGTGGATCTGTTCCGTTGCCACATTATAGATTTCTTCCAGCGGAAAATCCGTAGCAACCTTTAGGATATCAATCTTGTCTGCATCCCGAATCACCTTTGCAAACAACATTTCACGATCATTCAACTGCGGATCGATTCGAAAAGCACTGTGCCAGTAAATCGCCTTCTTGATCAGCTCTTCATTTTCACCAGAGTTATCCATAAAGCGTGCCAATAATCCGTCCTGAAATAACAATTCCACACCAAAATGTGCATGATCGATCGATTGACTGTCTACAAAAGTATGAAAACGGCGAAGTTGTTCAAACCGTCCGATATCATGTAACATTCCGATCAGCCATGCCAATGCAATATCTTCCTCCGAAAGTCCTAATTTTTCAGCAATCTGTTCACTGATATCTGCCACTCGATAGGTATGTTCCACTTTTAATCGGATTTTTTCATCGTGTATATCATACCTGCCTGTATACTCTTGGAACACCTGCTTTACTCGTTCTCTATCTATCACCACAAAATTACCCCTTTCTCTTTGCAATCAAGTTCATTATGAACCTTTCTGTTTCATTGCGCAAGACATTACGTTTGCAAGCCAAATATGGAAAAGTGAAAGAAATTGAAAACGGCACAGACACTCCTATACTATGTTTTTGATAGCATAAAACTATTATTTGTCGTCTTGACGGACAAAATCTGCAAATTGGTTTTGGAGATCGATTGGTGGGACAAATCCTTTTAAAGCCTTTATTTTTCCTTGAAACAAATTAGCCTGTGATGAAGTTGTCTTGGAACTATTAATCTGCCCCTGTAAATAGTCAGAAGTAATCATATATTCAGCAAATGCAGGTTTGTGTCTATGCTTACAACGGACTTATTTATAGCCATCGTCAGCTTATGTCTTACATGCTTTGCTCTTGGTTATACCGTTGGTTCTAAGAGCAATGATAAAACACAAAAATGACCGCCAAGCCCTGGTAAACTAAGCGGTCATTTTGACTAAAACATATCAGGCTAACCGTCTATCGGTAGCACCTTCTTTATCAGTATACTAACATCTAACCGCTCATATGTCAAACATATATTCTATTTTAATCAGTTCTGCAAATCCGAATTTGTAAATTCTACATTTTTATGAAATCGATCCCACCAATAATTAATGATTTGAATCTACCATTCTATGCCAAATTAAAAAACGGCACCTGATATGCTTATTTGCCACCTTTCCATCAATCTTAAGCAATATATTTTCTGATAATCCACCAAATACTGACGCATCGTTTCCGTTGTGACTTTGCGAATTGGCTCATGAAGGTAGTTCAACAAATGATTGACCGTGGTACGATAATATTTCGTTGTCCTTTCAGAGCAACCTTCAATCTGTTTTGCCGTCAAAAACATTTCAAGAAACTCATGATTAGAAATATTTTGACGGCACAATTCATTTTCCGAAAATGTCTTTACAATTACCTCTTGCAGTTTCTTCATCTGCGCAATTGATAAATATGCTGACATCTCATTCAAAACTGTTGCTATTTTCTCGTTCATGTTAGTAAATCCTCCTAATATACCAACATCCTGCAACCATTCTGATTCATTATTTTATTCTCTTTATTGTATGTTAAACCCCGGTTTAACTGCTTTATCCAAAATATTCCTGCATCAAGGAATCAAATAAAAGCTTTGTTTCGTCCAACGATTTTTGAATCGCAACTTTTGATTTGTAACACAAAAGAGAGGAGAAAAAATCATGAGACAAACTGCAGGTGTCGTATGCGGCATAATTACAATTTTAATCTATGGAGTAGCGTTACTGCTAGCACTAGCAACGCAACAACAGGTTCAACCAGATGACAGATGGAAAGTATGGCTTACTTTTATTGCTGTAGCTGCAGTATTTTCAGCCATCCACCATGCACTTTGGTCTATCATCGATAACCAAGTTATGCTCTATCCAACCCCTCTTTAGGTTTCAAGACATGTGCATGATTATTAACCCAACACTTTCCAGAGACCCTATAAGCAATTGGTTTATCTTTGGATCCATAATTACCACCATCTTCAGCAAGCAAAACCAACTCGTCATCAAAAATATAATCTGACACATGCCCTTGAATACCGTTTGCGCCATAATAGGGATATTTTCCTTCTTTTCTATCTGATGCCGTAATTGGTACTCTCATTGAATCAAGTATTTCACAGCAATCCTCTAAAAATAATATATCCATCTGTCTCTTCCTACAAATTCATCCATACCGCAGTTGATTTTCTGACATATGTTTGTTATAATATTCTCGGTGCTACCCTATTCGGTAGGCGGTTAGCCTTCTCCACAGGAGTTATAGCCTTGTGTTTACATAGAAATCCTTTCAGGAAATCTAACGAGGAGGTTTTGTGCCTATGCTTACAACGGACTTATTTATAGCCATCGTCAGCTTATGTCTTACATGCTTTGCTCTTGGTTATACCGTTGGTTCTAAGAGCAATGATAAAACACAAAGATGACCGCCCTTCAGTCTGGTAAACTAAGCGGTCATTTTTGATCCATATATCAGGCTAACCGTCTATCGGTAGCACCTTCTTTATTAGTATACTAACATCTAACCACTCATATGTCAAACACATATTCTATTTAATCAGTTCTGCAAATCCGAATTTGTACAAATCCTTATGTAATTGCAATATATAATTTGCCGTTACAGGAATATAATCATAGTTTTTGTGAATTGTGTTCAACACATCTCGATATCCTGCAATCTCAGACTCATTTCTGCTCGCAGGAGTTGTCTTTTCAAGAACCAGATTTTTCAATCGATCCTCCGAAGTAAAGATGCCCTCAATTCTATTAGAAGCCTCTGTACTTTGGATCTTTGCCAATTCGACCAGCTCATTTAGTTCATCTCTATGAGCTTCAATAAACAATCTTTGCTCTCCCTTAAACTCGTGAATCAAGGTCAACTGTTTGACTATATCCGGGCTAAGAAGCTTTTGCCAATTCTCCTTATAATCAATGATTCTCACTTTTAATTACCTCATCCATCCTTCAATTTTACCGGTATATAGGCTGCAAAATTTTCTGTCAACATTATGAGACACAAACAGCAGGCAACATTTCGTTCCCTGCTGTTAAAAATCCTATCATCCGACAAAGATACTCCTGCCTGGAGATCAGTCTCACCATAATCAGTGTTCTGGCAATCAACTGATTTTCTCTCTGTCTTTGATTATTTACTAGGAATCATCCTAGCAATACGTCCAGCGAATTCGTTAATATTCTGCGTCTGCAAAATAACACGTCCCGGACCTACTAACCTGGTCAGGAAAAGACCTTCGCCACCTAAGAAAATATTTTTAAGACCTTTGACTGTCTCAATCTCGTAGCTGACAGAACGCTCAAACGCCACAACATTACCTGTGTCTACTTTAAGCACCTCTCCCGGCTGCAGATCTTTAATGACTTTGTCACCATCGATCTCCAAAAATGCCATACCGACACCGGACAGATCCTGCAAAATAAAGCCCTCACCGCCAAACAAACCGGCAGAAAACTTTTTCGTAAATGCGACATTTAAATTTACTCCCGGTTCTGCACAAAGGAATGCACCTTTCTGGCATACCATTCCACCTGTCTCGCCAACGTTGATAGGCATGATCTCACCGGCTACGGTTGATGCAAAAGCAATGGTTGTGCCCGGTGCCTGTGCTGTGTATCTCGCCATAAACATGGACTCACCGGCAAACATTCTTCCAACACCCTTCATAATTCCACCGTTGGTGCTCGTGCTCATTTCAATCCCGTCAGACTGCCAAACCATTCCACCTGACTGTGTGTACATTGACTCTCCGGCCTGATCAAACAAAATTTCCACTGCCGGCATAGTGTTTCCTACGATTCTGTACTGCATAAATACCTCCGTTTCAAATGCTTTTTCATCTTTCCATGTATATTCTAACATTTTTTCACTATACCAACAATATATTTTATTACTTATACTTCCCATACCGGAAGTTATTTCAAAACCACATATTGCTTATTA
>NZ_QULH01000012.1:0-11915 GCF_003481635.1 Clostridium sp. OM05-6BH
ATCACCTAAAACGTAATTGCGGCAAGGCAATTACTATAGTTCTCTGCCGGCAGAAATCGCTATGTTGTGGCTGCAAAACACAATATAATCATTGACATAATAGGCACACTGTGCTTATCTTGGGAGTTTCTTTGAAACTCCATTATGCGCAGAAATCATGCGCAAGTATTATGACATAATAAGCAATATGTGGTCGTGTGAGATAATTTTGGAAGTGCGAAATTTGAGTGATTAATTGATGGCATATGAGATTCAATTCTTAAGAATTCTTAAGATGGTATCGAAGTTATTGACTGGGGTGGGTATCTGTGATGTACTAGAGATGTAACGGAAAACTTTAGAAAGGTGAGGGTGAATTTTATGAAAAAGTGGATTTTGGCTTGTGGTATTATTGTTATTGCAATTATGGGACTTCAATTAACGGCGCAGGATGTATCCGGTGCAGAGCACATCAATAATCAGGTTGCTTTGGAAACAACACAGACAATGATGAAAATTCAAGCAACGCCAAGACCTCTTGAAATGTATGATGCAGATGGGTGGAAAAAGTATTATGTAAGTGGAGGTTATCAATACACATATATAGGGGCTGGAAAGGGGATTCGCATAGAACGATTCAGCGACAATTCGCCATGGAGTAAGTCAAAAAAAGTGATTATTCCATCGGAGATAGATGGACATCCTGTCCGGAGATTGGCAGCCAATTCATTTAGTCAAAATTCGTATATAGAAGAAGTGACCATTCCTGATAGTGTAGAGGTAATTGGAAGTCAGGCATTTATGATGTGTAAGTCATTACAAAGAGTTCATATTGGAAAAAACGTAAGAAAGATAGATAATGATGCATTTTATATGTGCAGGAAATTGGAAAAAATAAGTGGCGGAGAGTCACTAAAAATGTTAGGATTACGTACATTTCAGTATTGTGAAAAATTAAGAGTATTGCCGTTTAAAGAAAGATTTTACAAATTGGATTTTGGTGACATGTTATGCGGGAATACTGGAATACAAAATGTCTCATTTGATAAGAATGTTGTACTGGCGAATGGTTTATTTAGGGGCTGTAGACGGCTGAAAACAGCAAATTTATCTAAAATACAAAATAGTGAGTGTACAGATAATTTGTTTAGAGATTGTATAGCACTAAGACAGGTTAAGATAAATAAAAACTGGAAGTATATAGAAAATCGAATTTTTTACAATTGTCGTAATTTAACATCAGTTAATATACCAAGTAAAGTAAGGAGGGTGGGGTCGAAAGCATTTGGAAATTGTAGAAGCTTAAAAAAATAAAGATGCCTAAATCTGTGAAAAAAATAGAGAAAGATGCATTTAAAGGCTGTAAAAAGCTTACACTTTATGTGAAAAGGGGGAGTTATGCGCACAAGTATGCCAAGAAATATCATGTAAAGTATAAATATTGGAAATAGGACTATCGGAAGCTCAATGCGCCGTTTCCGTAAAAATATAATAATTAAGTTATGACGATATTGAGAAAAGTTGATCAGTAACTATATTGTAAAGCATAAAATAACAGTGTTACAATAACACTGTTATTTTATTGCGTAAATATTGTTGTGATGTGTCGTAGAGTATTTTAATAGTGAATGTTTGCATTTTGGTAGAAAGAACATAGTGTGTGGCCAAATAATTATTGCGCAGAAGAAAAAGGAGGGATCACATGAGACAAGAATCAGCCGGAGTTACAGAAGCACTTCTTGACAGTGCACGTCGGGAATTTATGGAACACGGCTTTCATGGGGCGAGCCTGCGGCGGATTTCAGCGGATAGTGGTGTGAGTACCAATTCTATCTATACGCGTTTTGGAGACAAGGCAGGGTTATTTGCGGCTGTTGTTGGACCGGTGGCAGATGGGCTGATGGGGCATTATCTCACTTGTGTGGATCAGGCGACAGATACACAGGACTCTTCCAGTGCCATGGAGACGGGAGAAGAGGGGACTGACGAGGTGCTGCAGTATATATATCAGCATTTCGATGTGTTCTACTTGATCTTTTGCAGATCGGCAGGAACGGAGTATGAGCAGTATTTTGATCGGTTGGCGCAGATCGAAGAAACCTATTATCGAGTATTTGCCGATAAATATGCCAAGAATCCGGAACAGATCACGGATTTTTTTGTCCATGTGGTTTGCCGTACCGGTTGGCAGTATATTTATGAGATCGTGTCACATAAACTGCCTTTTGAAGAAGCAAAGGTGTTTATGGACAACATAAAACAATATCGTTTTGCTGGCTGGAAAGCCGTGCTCGACCACGAGTAAAGCAAAGCATCAAGAATGGAGGGACAATTTTCAATGGAAAAGAAAAAACAGAGTGCATTGTCTAGATTGATGGACTATGCCGGAGGACATAAGTATTTTACCTATGCTTCCCTTGTGCTGGCAGCGGTCAGTGCGATCATTGCACTGGTGCCATTTTATGAGATCTGGCGTATGTTGAAGGAAGTGTTAGAGGTACGTCCGCATTTCGAAAATGCGGTTTCTTTGAAACAGTATGGTTGGATGGCTGTTGGTTTTGCATTGTTGGCGATGGTATTTTATATCGTAGCGTTAATGTGTTCTCACAAAGCGGCATTTCGCGTACAGGCCAATATGCGTATCAAGTTGATGCAGCATATTATGAAACTGCCGCTTGGTTTCGTTGAATCCGAAGGCAGTGGAAAGATTCGTAAAGTGGTTATGGAATCAAGTGCAGCGACAGAAACATTTTTAGCACACAATCTGCCGGATAAGGCAGTGTCTATTGCAACACCGATCGGTTTGCTCGTGATGATGATCGCCTTTGACTGGCGACTGGGTATTGCTAGTTTGATCCCGGCAGCATTGGCATTTATTCTCATGGGAAGTTTTATGATGGGACCGAAAATGGCAGAAGATATGAAACAGTATCAAAATGCGCTGGAATCAATGTCTTCGGAAGCGGTAGAGTACGTGCGAGGTGTTCCGGTGTTAAAAACGTTTGGACAAACGATTTTTTCCTTCCGACGTTTTCGCCATGCTATTGATGAATATGAGAAATGGACATTAGGATATACCAAAAATATGATGTTGCCGATGGTATGTTTTACAACAGCGTCCAATGGAATCTTTGCGGCATTGATCATTGCAGCGTATTTATTTAGTGGTCATGGAGTGACGGATACATTTATCTTGAACGTATTCTTTTATATTTTGATCACATCTATATTGACGGTGACTTTGATGAAGATCGCATATGCCGGAGAGTCGCAAATGTTAGTAGAGGATGCATTGATGAGAATGGATACGATTTTGGAGATGCAGCCACTTCCTGCAAATGAGGTAAACGTTCCGAAAGATTCTTCGGTTGTCGTAGAAAACATTCAGTTTGCTTATCCAAATGCAAAGAATCTGGCTTTGGATGGTGTGAGTATGCAGATCCGGTCCGGAGAGCATATCGCTTTGGTCGGACCATCGGGAGGAGGCAAGACAACATTAGCTTCTTTGATCGCCCGTTTCTGGGATGTGAAATCCGGTGCTATCAAACTGGGCGGTGTCAATGTGAAAAATATAAGCGGTGATGAGTTGATGGATCAAGTGTCTTATGTATTTCAGGACAGCAGACTTTTGAAGATGAGCATTTTGGATAACGTGCGCATGGGACGCCCGGATGCAGCGGACGAGGAAGTCATGCAGGCGTTAAAAGATGCACAGTGTATGGATATTATTGAAAAGTTCCCGGATGGCGTACATACGATGATCGGTTCCAAAGGAATTTATGTTTCCGGTGGCGAGAGCCAGCGTTTAGCCATTGCACGAGCATTTCTCAAAAATGCACCGATCCTGATCTTAGACGAGGCAACAGCATTTGCAGATCCGGACAATGAACGACTGGTGCAGCAGGCATTTGAAAAACTTTCCAAAGGTAAGACGGTGATCATGATCGCCCACCGTCTGTCAACAGTGACGGCTGCAGATCAGATTTATGTGCTTGCCGATGGCAAAGTTGCCGAACATGGCACGCACGAAGAACTGCTTGCCAAAGATGCTGTTTATGGACATATGTGGAAAGAGTATAACAGATCTGTAAACTGGCAGGTAGGAAAAGGAGGTGTTACAGCATGATCGAAAGATTACAACATAAATATGCATTATCCGAAAAAGGTACCAAAGATATGTTACGTGCCTTTGTTGCAGTTACTATTGCCAATCTTGTCCTTATGCTTCCGGTAGGACTTTTGTATTACTTGGCGTCCTATTTACTGGAAGGTGATGTTCCAAGAGCAAAGATTCCATTTTTTACGGTTTCGATTATAGTAGTGCTGATTTTGATCGCTGCGTCTACGGTGTTTCAATATATGTCTACTTTCTATTCGACTTATGTAGAAAGCGGTGTCAGACGTCGTACTTTAGCAGAAAAACTGCGCAAGATCCCGCTGTCTTTCTTTGGTAAAAAAGATTTGGCAGATCTTACGAACACGATCATGTCCGACTGTGCATTGTTAGAGACAGCCAGTTCCCATTGGATCCCAGAGCTTGTGGGTGCTATTATTTCTACAACACTGATCGTGATCAGCTTGTTTTTCTTTGATTGGAGAATGGCGTTAGCGGCGGTATGGGTTATGCCGCTTGCTTTTCTGATCGTATTGTATTCCAGAAAAGTTATGGGAAAAGTATATGAACGCACCATGCAGTACCGCATTTCCTGTCAAGATGGTATTCAGGAAGGTCTTGAGACATTGCGTGATCTTCGTTCTTACAATATGACAGATACTTATATGTCCGGATTGGAGACTAAGATCAAAGCAGTAGAAAAAAATGCTATCTTTGTAGAATTTACCAATGCAGCATTTGTATGCTCTGCGCAGATGATCTTAAAGCTTGGGATCGGAACCGTTGCAGTAGTAGGAAGTGTTTTGTTGATGAACGGACAGATCACGGTTCTTACGTTCTTTATGTTTTTGTTGGTAGTGACGCGTATGTATGAGCCGTTGCAGATCTCTTTGCAGAATCTGTCTGCCATTATTAGTGCAGATACCAACTGCAAACGCATGGATGAGATTTTGTCGTATGAGGAGCAGGAAGGCAGCGAGGAGTTGACGAATGATGGTTATGACATTCAATTTGACCATGCTTCCTTTGCTTATAAAGATGGTGAGCAGGTATTATCGGATGTCAGCTTTATGGCCAAACAGGGTGAAGTTACTGCGTTGATCGGACCGTCCGGTGGTGGTAAGACAACAGTAGCACGCCTTGCAGCCAGATTTTGGGATAATGACACAGGAAGTATCACGGTTGGCGGTATGAAGGTTACAGATATTGACCCAGAGAAACTACTTTCGTTATATTCCATTGTTTTTCAGGATGTTACCTTATTTAATGATACGATCATGGAAAATATCCGTATCGGCAGACAGGGCGCAACGGATGAAGAAGTCATGGAGGCTGCCAGACTGGCGCATTGTGACGAATTTGTAGAGAGTATGCCGGAGAAATGGAATACGATGATCGGAGAAAACGGATCGGAACTTTCCGGTGGAGAGAGACAGCGTATTTCCATCGCCAGAGCGTTCTTAAAGGATGCACCGATCATTTTGATGGATGAGGCAACGGCATCTTTGGATGTTGATAATGAATCCTTTATTCAGGAATCCATCTCGAAACTGATCTGTGACAAAACAGTGTTGATCATTGCACATCGTATGCGTACTGTGAATGGTGTTGATAAGATCGTGGTACTCAAAGATGGCACGGTCGCAGAGCAGGGAAGTCCTGCTGAGTTAAAGCAGACCGATGGTATTTACAAACATATGGTAGAGATGCAGATGGAATCTGCCGCTTGGCGATTTGAATAAGAGAATGGATTTGGTATAACAGTGGCTTATGGCTGCTTAGATTGACAGTTACAGAATATGATGATAAACTAAAAAATAATGCCCACATTTCGCATTTTTTGTTGAAAGACTGTCTGATATATAGCAGTCAGCCTGCGAAAAGTCGGGATAAATAGGAAATGGAGAATACCATGGACAAAGAGATCATGATGGAAGACCGGATTTCGTCAAGACGACTTACTGTGACGATCACGAAAATCTGGTGGGAACGAATCATTGTGCATATCGATTTACAGCTTACGTATGCGGATGAGTCGTTAAAAGGTGAAAAATTTGATGTATATGCCGTGGATCAAAACTTTCATGCCAAAGCACGATTTAAGCAGACGATTGTGGATGAAGAGCATATTCGACTGTCAATGAATATGACAAATCCGGGGAACTGCGAATGTCTGCCGATGGGAAGTTATTTCTTTTATGTTTGCCGCAAGCAGGAGATTTTGGCAAAATGTGTGATGGCGCATGAATTGGTTCCGGAGGCAGAAAATGTATCGCGTTCTTTCCTGCATAACAACCGGACGAGAGGTTATCTTGTAAACTTCTATGTCACGGAAGGGGAAAATGATCTTCCGCTCCTGATGCATATCATGGATGCGATGAAGGTCAGCATGGAACAGGAAAGCAATGGTGAGATCGTGAAATCTGCGGTGACAGATCCAGCGATCAAAATGAAGAAAAATGCAGGCCGGATGCGTTGGAAAGCGTATTATCACGGTCAGGTTAAGAAGTATAAAGACCGTCAAAAGGTGATCATGTTTATGACGGAGCAGAGCGATACGATCGGTACGAATCTGCAGGCGGTTTATGACCGAATGTGTGAACGTGGATTGGATAAGGAATATACCATTCTTTTTTCCGCAAGACCTGCTTCTTATATCAGACAGGCGCGCAGCTCAACCAAAGAGCTGCTCCACAAATTAGCACAGTGCGATATGGTATTCATTGACGATCATGTACCGCTTTTTGACTGGCTGACATTAGATAAACGGACAAAGCTGATACAGCTATGGCATGCGGGGGCGGGCTTTAAGTCCTCCGGTTATAGCAGATGGGGACACTTGGGATGTCCGGCACCAGTGAGCTGCCATAGACAATACTGCTATGGAATCGCCGGTTCCAGACAGATCGGGAAGTTCTTCTCTGAGGTGTTTGGTATTAATGACGATCAGATCTTGCCAACCGGTATGCCGCGTATGGATGAGTATTTGGATGAAGCCTTTCGTGAGAAGAAAACGGCAGAGCTTTATGAACAGTATCCAATGTGTAAAGGTAAAAAGGTGATCTTGTTTGCACCAACCTACCGTGGCAAAAACCGTAAAACAGCCTATTATCCGTATCACATGATCGATTTTCAGCGATTGTATGATTTCTGCGGAGAGGAATACGTTGTGTTATTCAAGATGCACCCTTGGGTGAGCGAGGCGGTACCGATCGAAGAGGCTCATAAAGACCGCTTTGTGGATGCTAATAAATATCCAAATATCAATGATCTGTTTTATATTACAGAGATATTGATCACGGATTATTCGTCCAATATATTTGAGTATAGTTTGATGCGTAAACCAATGCTGTTTTTCGCATTTGACAAGATCCAATATTCTTTTTCAAGAGGGTTCCATCGTGACTATGAGGAAGCGGCACCGGGTAAGGTCTGCTATACCTTTGCACAGATCATGGATGCACTCGAACAAAAGGATTATGAATATGAAAAAGTTGAACAATATGTAGACAAGCATTTTGACTATATTGATAGTCATGCGTCAGACCGCGTGATTGACTGGATCCTGCTTGGAAATATTCCGGAGGACATTCAGAAAAAACTGCGTCATATTGAGAAAGTAAACCAAAGACTTCCTCTGCTTAATTTTAGCGCATTGGAGGAAGAAGAAAGGAGTTAATTATGAATATTGCAATGATCTTTGCCGGTGGTCGTGGAGTTAGAATGGGTTCCGGTATTCCAAAACAGTTTTTGGAGATTCACGGAAAGCCGGTACTTGTGCATACATTGGAGCTCTTTCAGGAGCATGATATGATCGACAAGATCTATATTTCCGTATTGGAAGACTACATTGGTAAGACACAGAAATTAGTAGACCGTTATGGATTGGATAAAGTAGTATCGATCATTCCGGGTGGTGCAACTGCTCAGGATTCCATCTACAATGTGTTGAAAGATGCAGAGAAAGAAAATGATGGGGATTCTATCGTGCTTTTGCATGATGGCGTGCGTCCGTTTGTATCCTATGATACGATCAAACAGAACATTGAAAGTGTACAGAAGTATGGCAGTGCGATCACCTGCACAGCTTGCTACGAGACAATCTTACTCAGCAAGAGCGGTGAGAAAGTAGATTCTGTACCATATCGTAAAGATACCTTTGCGGCACAGGCACCACAGAGTTTCCGCTTAAAAGATATTATTGCAGCCCACGATGAGGTGCGTGCGATCAATCCTTCGTATGAAAATATGGTAGATGCCTGCACGATCATGACAACGCTTGGCAAAGAAGTGCATATGATCTCGGGCAATCGTGGTAATATTAAGGTTACTACACCGGAGGATGTATATATGTTCCGTGCGCTGCTCAACTACAAAGAGAATGAGCAGACGTTTGGTATCGGCCTGACGAACGGAATTCGTTAGCAGACAGCTTAAAAGAAGTATGAAGTATAAGGAAGTAACAGATAGACGACAGAAATGTTTGTGAAATTTGATTACGGATGGAAAGGAAAACCACATGAGTAGAATAGAAAGTCCGGATAACCGGGTGCTTCAAGAAGATTTAGAGCGTGCCGCATCGCTTGATCTGCCAATTGAAGCGTTAGACGGCAGTCGTATTTTTGTGACAGGTGCAACGGGACTGATCGGCTCACAGCTCGTTAAGTTTTTGTTGTGCCGCAACCGTATCTGCCATTGCAATACGACAGTCATTATTTTTGCGCGCAGTAAAGAAAAAGCGTTAAAGGTATTTCCTTATTTAGAGGAAGAGGAGCATTTGGAGATTGTGCTTGGAGATATTTCAGAGCCGATCTGCTATGATGGAGACATAGATTATGTGATCCATGGGGCAAGTCCAACGAGTTCCAAATATTTTGTCAGTCATCCGGTAGAAACGATCGGTGCGGCAGTGGATGGCACTCGCTATGTGTTAGAACTTGCCAAACAGAAACAGGTAAAAGGTGTTGTATATCTGTCATCACTCGAAGTGTATGGAACTCCTGCGGAAGATGCGGGTATGATCACAGAGAAAGATTATGGATATATTGAGCCACTCAGCGTACGAAGCAGTTATTCGGAGGGAAAGCGTATCGTTGAGTGTTTGTGTGCATCTTATGCGAAAGAATACGATGTTCCGGTCAAAGTTGCCAGATTATCGCAGACATTTGGAGCAGGCGTAGCTTACGATGATGGCCGAGTATTTGCTGAGTTCGCACGCTGTGCGATCGAGGGCAAAAATATCGTGCTCCATACTGAGGGCAAGACGGTTCGTACATACTGTTACACGATCGATGCTGTTACGGCATTGCTTACCATTTTGGCAAAAGGGCAGGCTGGAGAGGCGTATAATGTTACGAATATGGATACGGCGATCTCAATATATGATATGGCAAAGTTAGTCAGTGGAATCTTGCCGGAGTCGAATATTGCGGTGGAACGTGACATTCCGGAAGATCTGGCAAGTTTCGGATACAATCCGGAGATGATCGTCAAGCTGGATAGTACGAAGTTACAGGAACTTGGCTGGAAGGCGACGGTTGGCTTGCGTGAAATGTATGAGCGCCTGATCGAAAGTATGAGTCTGGTACATTAGATCTGAGTAGAGTTTAGAACGTACAGGCAGAGCGTATTGATATTGACAGAGCCGGTACATGGATTTGAGATCAGAGGCTTGAACAATAGAAAGAGAGGAATACTAATTATGGGAATGACAATGACACAGAAAATTCTTGCAGCACATGCAGGTCTTCCTTCTGTAGAAGCAGGACAGTTGATCATGGCAGATCTGGATCTGGTATTAGCAAATGATATTACAGGACCGGTTGCTATTCATGAGGTTCAGAAGTTAAATAAAAAGACAGTATTTGACAAAGATAAAGTAGCATTGGTGCCGGATCACTTTGCACCAAATAAGGATATTAAGTCTGCAGAACACTGCAAATGTGTTCGTGAGTATGCCAAAGAGCACGACATTACGAATTATTTTGAAGTAGGTCAGATGGGTATCGAACATGCGCTGCTTCCGGAAAAAGGATTGATCGTAGCAGGTGAGACCTGCATCGGAGCAGATTCACATACATGTACTTACGGAGCGCTGGGAGCATTTTCTACAGGTGTAGGTAGTACAGATATGGGATGTGGAATGATTACCGGACAGGCATGGTTTAAGGTGCCTTCTGCCATCAAGGTAGTGCTTACCGGCAAACCATCCAAATGGGTAAGCGGTAAAGATGTGATCCTTCATCTGATCGGTATGATCGGTGTAGATGGAGCGTTGTATCGTTCCTTAGAGTTTACCGGTGATGGTGTGAAAAACCTGTCTATGGATGATCGTTTTTCTATTGCTAATATGGCAATTGAGGCAGGTGCTAAGAATGGAATCTTCCCGGTAGACGACAAGACGATCGCTTATATGGAAGAGCATTCTACAAAGAAATATACAGTATATGAAGCAGATGAGGATGCGGTTTATGATGAAGAGTATGTCATTGACTTAAGCAAGTTAGAGCCAACGGTTGCGTTCCCTCATCTTCCGGAGAATACTAAGACGGTGAAAGAAGCGGGAGACGTTAAGATCGATCAGGTTGTGATCGGATCTTGTACGAATGGCCGTATTGAGGATCTTCGTACAGCGGCAGAGATCCTCAAAGGCAAAAAAGTTGCCGATGGTATCCGTGTGATCGTGATCCCGGCAACACAGGCAATTTATATGCAGGCAATTGAAGAGGGCTTAGTGCAGACCTTTATTGAGGCAGGTGCTATTGTCAGCACACCAACTTGCGGACCTTGCTTAGGTGGCTATATGGGAATCCTGGCAGCAGGTGAGCGTGCAATCTCTACAACAAATCGTAACTTCGTCGGACGAATGGGTCATGTGGATTCCGAGGTGTATTTGTCCAGCCCGGCAGTGGCAGCAGCGAGTGCGGTGACCGGTAAGATTTCTGAACCGGCAGAACTTGGTCTTTAATCAATTAATGTGAGCAGTGAAAGGAGATAAACATGAAAGCTTGTGGTACAGTACATAAATATGGAGATAATGTAGATACAGATGTAATCATTCCGGCAAGATATTTGAATTCCTCAGATCCGGCAGAGCTTGCTAAGAGTTGTATGGAGGATATTGATCCGGATTTTGTAAAGCGTGTGCAGAAGGGTGATATTATGGTAGCCAACAAAAACTTTGGCTGCGGTTCTTCCAGAGAGCATGCACCGATCGCGATCAAAGCATCCGGCATCAGCTGCGTTATTGCGGAGACATTTGCACGTATCTTTTATCGCAATGCGATCAATATCGGTCTTCCGATCATTGAGTGCCCGGCTGCAGCCAAAGAAATTGAAGCAGGGGACACCGTAGAGATCGATTTTGACAGCGGTATGATCTATGACAAGACAAAGGGAACCGAGTATCAGGGTCAGGCATTCCCAGAGTTTATGCAGAAGATCATCAAGGCAGAAGGCCTCATCAACTACATCAACGAAAATACAAAATAACAACAGCACACATAACATGTACGCGGCAGGAATTGACATCAATTCCTGCCGTTTGCACGTGTCAGCCACCCAAACTTCCCTTATCAATGGTCAATGTCAGACCACATGTTGCTTATTATGTCAATGGATACTAAGTATTTTGCAGCCGCTACATGGCGATTTCTGCCGTCAGAGAACTATAGTAATTGCCTTGCCGCATTTTCGTTTTAGGTGATTTCTAGATTTTGTTGTCTCTGATGCTTGATTTACATGCCTTACGGAGAACTCGACGTCCCGGAAGCAAGGTAATCATCATTTTTGAAAGGGACTTTGCGCTCGTCGTTACTTATGT
>NZ_QULH01000012.1:11925-86112 GCF_003481635.1 Clostridium sp. OM05-6BH
AGGGACTTTGCGCTCGTCGTTACTTATGTCTCGTGTTTCAGAGACATTAAGTAACGTGACGTAGCGCATCGTAGCGAAAGCGTCCCGTCCAAAAATCGATGATACCTTGCTAAACCGGGACATCTCAGACATTCCGTCAGGCATGTATTCATCAGAGACTTAACAAAATAAGAAATCACACAAAAACTCTGCGTTCTGCGGCAATTATCTTAGTTCGCTGACGGCAGAATAAGTTAGTTTATCGGTTGCAAAATATCATATTTATTATTGATATAATAAGCAATATGGGGTCGTGCGGATGTCTTGGGGATGGGAAGTTTGGGTTATTGAGAAAAAAAGGAAAGATTTATTGATTTTGAGATATTTTTTTAATTTTTTTGACACATATTGGCGGTAGAATGGTGAGCGAAAATAGATGTCTTGAAGATAGATTGGGAGGTATCATGAGAATATGAGATTAGGTGGTTTGAGTAAAAAGTTGATGGCTGTTGCATTGTCGAGTGTTATGGTGGTGTCCGGTTTTGCGGGGCTTGCACCAGCCGTTTCCGTGAGTGCAGCAGATGATACTGCAAAGTTACGTATGATCTTTACATCAGATCTGCATGGACAGTTGACGACAGAGGATTATGAGACCGGCAAGGTCTACACGACGGGTGGTTTGTCGAGAACGGCAACATTGATCAAGAAAGCGAAGGCAGAAGTCAATGCAAAGAATTCTTTGTTATTTGATCTGGGAGATGTCCTCTTTGATTATACAACGGATTACATATACGATGTAAATAGTTCGGCACAGCAGCCGATGTACACTGCGATGGCCAAGATGGGATACGATGCGATCACACTTGGAAATCATGAATTTGATTATACACTGGATTATATTCAAAAACAGTTGTCTTCTACCGGGATGTCCGGCAAGGTGGTATTGTCGAATGTTACAAATGTCAATACAGGAGCACATATTTGGGCAGAGAATAAGATCATTACTAAGAATCTGGTAACAGAGTCCGGTAAGACAATCTCAGTCAAGGTAGGTTTGATCGGTGAGACAGTTCCCACTTTAGCTAAGAAACGGACCAATTACACCGGAGTGCTGAATGGAGAAGATATTGTCAAAAATGTCAAAAAGGAAGTACCGATCCTGCAAAAGAAAGGTGCAGATATCATTGTCGTACTGGCACACTCCGGTATTGGAGAGCAGAAACCGGCAGAGTTAGATGCCAATACGGGATATGCACTGACGAAGATCAGTGGGGTAGATGCGGTACTCTGCGGTCACCTTCACAAAGATTTCCCGAATGCCAATGGAACAAAATATGATGATTATCCGGGGGTCAATAAGACAACGGGTATTGTGAACGGCAAACCGCTTGTCCAGATTGAAAACCGAGGAGCAAGCATTGGTATGGTTGATCTGAATATCGGTACGAAGAATAACAAACCGACGATCACAGGAAAGTCTACACAGATCCGAAAAGTTAATGCTTCTACAGAGGTAGATCCAACGATCAACGCAGCATTTGGGAACTGGACCAAAACATTTATGGCTGATAGCAGCCAGATACTCAGTGAGGTAGCGGCAGATACACAATTACAAAATTATTTTGGTACGATGGAAGATAATGATGCAATCCAATTGTTGAATAATATTAAGATCAGTTATGGATTGCAATACATCAATAATACGAAGACACAATACAAAAATCTCCCGGTAGTTGCGGCGTCTACTTACCTAAAATACGGATCGTCCGATGGAGAGGATTACATAGATATTCAAAATCAGTTTAAGAAGGCAAATATTTATGATCTGGTCAGTTATCGGACAGGCTTGTATATCTACAAGATGACAGGCGCACAGATCCGGGAATGGATGGAGTGGTCCGCAGGCGGTTATGAGCAGGCCGGCAAAAATCTGTTGGGAGACAATGCACCGGCAGAACCGACAACATCACCGGCAGAACCGACGGCATCACCGGATGTAGCAACCGGATCAGCAGTGTCTGCGGGGACGGCAGACAGAGAGGAAGAGATATCTTCTCAGGCGGCGGTATATGAGTCTCAGACAAATACTGCACCGGCAGCGCAAAGTAGTTTACAGCAGAAAAATGCTTTGCTTCAGACCAAGGGGCTGCCATCGTTAGGAGATATCTTAAACTATGATTCCAGCAAACCGTTTCAGTTCGTAATGCAGGATGATTATCTGACGGATTGGTCACAGTATTTTATATTTGATGGATTAGAGTACAAGATAGATACGACAGTAGCACCTCGTTATGATGCAGCGGGCAAAAAGATCAACGATACCCATCGTATCGTATCCTTGACGCGCAACGGAGCAAATATTTCAAATACGGCTTCCTTTATTGTGTTGTCTAATAAATTGCCGGATAACAATCTGTTTAAGACGATGAAGCCGACAATACTATCCATTAGCAAAAAGGCGTTGTATCGCAGCTATATTCAGTCCTTTATCGAGAAGATACAAATGGCCAGCGGTACGATCAAGCCGATGCAGGATAATAACTGGAGTGTAAAATACTCGGATAACTATAACTATATTGTACAGAGTGGTGCTAAGGCGTCCCGCTATTTAGACAGCAAGGGATGGATTAAAGCATCGATCGGTGGCGATAGTAATGTTCGGTATTACGTAGCAAATCCAAACGAAAAGTCTACGACGGATACGACAGGACCTTGCCTGACGGCTGTTGTGAAAGATGAGAGAGTTACGAACAAAAAGGTACAGGTATTGATTCAGGCGACGGATTCTTCAGGAATTGCGTCCGTTCGTTATGCGGCTGGCAAATATACGGCAGACAATGCAATTTGGAAGACGGCATCAAAGATCAACGGTAACGTATGGTCTTGTGACCGCAATGGAACCTTTACCATTTGCGCAACTGATAAGAAAGGTAATAACAGTGTTGTCGTACTCAAAATACTCAACATCAATAAGAGTATGTTGTCGGCACCGGTAGTAGATGGCTATACAAACCGTAAGACGAAGATTACCGGTAAGGCAGAAGCCTATGCCAGAGTATATTTTAAGGTTGAGGGGGGCGCAACCTATTCTACCGTTGCAACCAAGAGTGGAACGTTCTCTTACAAGATGCCGCCACAGAGAGCCGGCAAACGCATCTTTGTATATGTTGTTGACAGTAAGGGAATGACAAGTGCACGTACGATCGTGACCGTAAAACGAACCGGTCCGAATAAGCCGACACTTCACAAAGTTAAGACGAACAGCAAACTGGTAACAGGTAAGGTAAACGACAGTTATGCTTATCCAATGATCCTTGTAAACAACAAAACAGTATATGTACCAAATCAGAACGTCAAGGCATTGTACCGTAAGTCTTCGTTCTACAAGAAGAAAAACAAGGTCAAAGTGGGACGTATTGCACTGAACAAGAATGGATCCTTTACGTTGACGCTGCCGTCTACGCTGAAGGCCGGTACAAAAGTTGAGCTTCGCACGGTAGATGCGGTATCCAGATGCAGTTTGTCGACACATGTGATCACAAATCAGGCGGTGCCGATCAGACCGACGATTTCGTATGTCAGCAATAAGACGACGAAGGTAAAAGTGTATGCCTATGAAAAATGTAAAAAGGCAGTTGTAAAGATTGGCAAGAAACGTTATGTGGCAACCAAAGGAAAGTATAAGTCCAAATCAAAACGTTACTGCTATACTGTAAAGATATCGAGAACTAATTCCACAGGCACTTTGAAAGTATACGTTGTGAATGTGAAAGGCGGAAGCCCGGTGCTGCGTGTTCATCCGGTACAGAAAGCACCAGACAGTCCGATTGTTGTAAGTGCACCAACCGGCAAAGGAAAGGTTGTCGGCAAGGTGAATTTGGTCGGCGCACCAAAGAATAAGGCTGCCACGGTTTCTAACACAAAGACCAAAGTTGCTGCGACAGTAGCCGGCAAGGTGTATAAGGGAAAGGTGAAAAAAGATGGCACGTTTGTTATAAAAATACCAAAGCTTAAAAAGGGTACAAAGTTTAAGGTGACGGCAAGCAACCGATATGGCAAGAGCGTACCGCGGGTCAGCAAGGTCGGTAAGAAAAAGTGATCATATTTTGCATCATAGTGAATAGTTGCGAAATATAGAGAAATATTTTATAATAAAAGGTACTATTGGTTTGAAAGGGAATGCAGGAGAACAAAACGGTTGTTTTCCTGCGTTTCGTTCGTTAATATTAGGACAAGCAGGAAGGAGTATGCGCACTGCGGGAGTAGTGACAGAAAGTGAAAAGAAGAGGATATGGAAAACAGTCGATTTAAATTTTCGGTAATTATACCGGTATATAATGTGGAGAATTACTTGGAGGAGACGATCCAATCTGTTATACATCAGACGATTGGATTCAAGAAAAATATTCAGATCATTTTGGTCAATGATGGAAGTCCGGATGATAGTGGTAAAATATGTGAGAAATATCAGAGGGAATATCCGGATAACATTGTATATGTTGAACAGAAAAATGCAGGTGTCAGTGCCGCTAGAAATAACGGATTAAAATATGCAGAAGGCGAAATTATCAATTTTTTGGATTCTGATGACAAATGGGGAAAAACTGCTTTTAAGCGTGCGTATCGCTTTTTTCAAAAATACGGAAATGAGATTGATATTGTTGCCGGCCGTATCAAATATTTTGAAATGAAAGATAATTACCATGTATTGGATTATAAATTTGATAACGACAAACTTGTGGATATTCAGAAAGATCATGAATATATACAGCTAAGTATGGCGACAACATTTGTTCGCGCTGAGGCATTAAAAGGACGACAATTTGATTCTCGAATCCGTTATGGAGAGGACTGTCTTTTGATCAATACCATATTATTTGACAAGTGTAAATATGGCGTTATTCGAGATTGCGTATATTATTACCGTATGCGTAATACCGGAACATCCGCAATGCAAAACACAATTTCCCAGAAGACATGGTATTTTGACACAGAAAAACTTGTGTTTCAACATCTTCTTGAAATGTCCAAAGAAAAATTTGGCAAGCCGATCAAATATGTACAGTATCTCATTATGTATGATATGAAATGGCGGCTGCGTACTGTTGTGCCGTCAGGTGTGTTGACAGAGGAGGAGAAGAAACAGTATTTGGAGCTTCTTCACGTTATTTTGCAAGATATTGACGATGATATGATCGCTACTCAGAAAAATTGCCTAAGTCTGCATTACCTGCTTGCTTATCAATTAAAATACCAAAAGGATTGCCGGGATGAAATAACGTTTGATGGCGGTTTGGTTTGTTTTCATGGACAGCGGTTAACGCATATGGCAAGACGACGTTTTTTGACATTAGACTTTGTAGATATTAAGGATAATGTACTGGAAATTACCGGTCAGGCAGATTTTTGGATATATGAGGATGATTATAAAATTTTGTTTGAGGATCAAAATGGAACAGAGTATTATCCGACATATTATCCACTACCATTTCGAACAAGACATGGTTTGTTAGGCGATTATGGTGACGTTAGAGGATATCACGTATCCATACCGTTAGCCGGAGTCAGAAGGCTTCGTGCCGTATTTGAATACAAAAACGGTGAAAGATGTTATATGATGATCGGTTATGGTAAGTTTTGCCAATTAACGCATGCGATGGATTCTTCGTATGGTTTATACGATCGCCATATCCTGCGTGCCAAGGGAAAGACCATATATGTTCAGAAAAAAACAAGAAAACGCTATCGTAAATGTGAGCGGAGATATTGTTTGGAACTGGTAAAAAAAGGATATTTTAAAGAATGCTTTTATCGTTATGCGACAAGAGTATTTCGTAAAATCCACAGCAACAAAAAGATTTGGTTGTTGTCAGATCGAATCAATTTGGCACGAGACAACGGGGAAGCACTGTTTCAATACCTGAACCGGATTGACACCGGAAATGTTGATGTTTATTTTGATATTTCCAAGAAATGCAGTGATTATGAACGCATGAAACAGATAGGAAAGGTAGTGCCACATGGTTCATTTCGATATTGCATGTATTTTTTGTCAGCGGATAAGATCATATCTGCACATATTGATGAGTATGTGATCAATGCCTTTGGTGTGAAGAGAGATTACTTGAAAAACCTCTTCCGATTTGATTTTGTATTCTTACAGCATGGACTGACGAAGGATGATCTGTCCGGGTGGGTGAACCGTTTTAACAAGAACATCAGCCTATTTGTGACGGCAGCGAAACCAGAGTATCAATCCATTGTGGATGGCAATTATTTTTATACAGACAAGGAAGTTAAGTTGACCGGTTTTCCAAGGTTTGACAATCTTGTGGCTGATAAAACAAAGAAGCAGATCATCATACTGCCAACCTGGAGAAAGCAGCTTGCAAACTCTATTGATCAAAAGACAGGGCAGCGCATTTACAACGATACATTTAAGAACTCTGCCTTCTTTAAGTTTTATGATCGATTGATTCAAGACGAACGTTTGCTTGACTGTATGCGAGAGCATGGATACACCGGTAAATTCTGTCTGCATGTAAATCATATGGAGCAGATTGGCGATTATCATGGCAATGATGTGATTCAGATTCATGAAGGTGCATTGAACTATCAAAAAGAATTTGTGGAGAATGCATTAATGGTTACAGACTATTCAAGTGTGGCATTTGATTTTGCTTATATGAAGAAAAGTCTGGTGTATGCGCAGTTTGACCGCGAAGCCTTCTTTGAGGGACAAACATACGATGAAGGCTATTTCAATTATGAAACGGATGGTTTTGGTCCGGTATGCTATGATTATGAGACGACTGTGCAGTCGATCATTGATGCGATCAAACGTGATTGTGAAATGTCGGAAGAGTATAAGAAGAGAGTAGACAACTTCTATTACAAGACAGATACAGATAATTGCAAACGAGTATATGAGGCAATTTTAGCGATTGATCAGAATAAAGAAGCGTAAAAAGGGCATCTTATACTATTTGATAAAATAGAGATATGACGCATAAAGTGCGCAGCAGCAACAGTTTGATCAATATAGAAGAAAGCGAGAAAGCGAGGAAAAGAGGATCGCACGAATGAAGTGGATAAAAATACTATTTATTGGATGTTTTGTGGCGTTTATCGGGTTCACAGGGCTTAAGACGATAGCAGGCAAAGAGGCGAAAAGTCTGACAGAGGGCAGGAGTTTGACTCAATTTCCGGATCTGGATTATTCGGAAATGACGAAAGATTCATATCTTTCTGAGGTTGAGAATGCGTTTTCGGATCAGCTTAGCAGTCGCGAGAACAAAATCCACCAATATTATGATCTGACAGTAAATAAGCTTCATATGAAGTATGCCGGTTCAGTTTCTATTGGAAAAGACAATCAATTATTTGAACAACCGCAGGTGATCAATGACTATGCGGCATTTGATCACGAAGTAAAGAAAATCGCTAAGGTTGTGAATAAAGAAGCTGCCAAGATCACAAAAAATGGCGCAAAGTTTCTTTTTATCAATTATCCACGTAAAGATGTAGGTGCTAAACAGTATCTGCCGAGTTATTATCCGGATTCTACGAAAGATTATCAACGATATATTCGTATACTTCGGCAAGAATTGTCGGACGATGTGATATTCATCGATGCAAATGAGCTGTTTCAAAAATATGATGGAGATGGATTACTGTATTACAAGACAGATCATCATGTAAATGCAAATGGTACGCAGCTTGTTTATGATGAAGTCATGAAATATGTGAAACAGCAGTTCCCGGCAACCCAGACAAAGTCATTGTCAGACTATCGAATCAAGCAAAAGGTAGTTGCCGGATCCTTTAACCGTAAGATTGGATATGTAGTGTCAGCCGGTAAAGAAGAGATTACTCTTCGACCAAAATGGAAACTAAAATATAAACGGCTAAACAGTAAGGCACCGCTTTTTGGCAAAGGAGACACTTATGCCAGTGCGTTTATGGGTGGCGATTATGCGTATACTGATATTACGACACCTCAGAAGGATGCCGCTAAGATCATGATCAGCGGAAGTTCCTATACGAATGCATTGGAAGCGATGATCATTCCAAGCTGCAGAGAGATGATATCGTACGATTATCGCTATAATACGAAGTCCGGTACTTTGGCACAAGAAGCAGCAAAGCAATCTCCGGATTATGTGATCTATATACCAAATCAATCAGATGCTCATTTTTCCTATGAGACATTTCGTCAACATTTGGGATTAAGCAATAAGGCAGGAAAGGAATAGTATGGTTTTTAGTAGTGCTGTGTTCGTTTTTGGATTTATGCCGCTGTTGTTATTTTTATATTTTTTGGCGGAACCCAAATACCGTAATTATATATTATTGATATTTAGTCTGATCTTTTATGGCTGGGGCGGAGTTAATTATTTGCTGCTTATGTTAGCAGTGGTTATGTCGGATTATGTATTTGCAATTGCGATCGCGCAGATCAAGACACAGAAAATACGTAAGCTGTTTGTCGTGTTTTCAGTGGTCGTAAATCTGGGGGTGCTCGGTTATTACAAATACACGAATTTCTTTATTGAAAACATCAATCATTTCATCAAAAATGATATTAAAATTGCGACAATCGTATTGCCGATCGGTATATCGTTCTTTACGTTTCAGGCGATGAGTTATGTCATTGATGTATATCGTGGTGATGTTGCAGCACAGAAAAATCCGTTTTACGTTATGTTGTATGTATCGCTGTTTCCGCAGCTTGTAGCAGGTCCGATCGTCCGCTACAAAACCGTAGAAAATGAAATTGCACATCGACAGATACATATGGAGGATGTTGCAGACGGACTGGAACGGTTTATACTTGGTTTTGCAAAGAAGATCATTATTGCAAATAATGTAGGGGCATTGGCAGATAAAATTTTTGAAATGAATAGTATTGATATGCCGCTTGCCTGGCTTGGAGCAATTGCCTATACGCTGCAGATTTACTTTGATTTTTCGGCGTATTCGGATATGGCGATCGGTCTGGGACGTGTCTTTGGGTTTCATTTTGAGGAAAACTTTAACTTCCCATATATCGCAAAATCGGTTGGTGACTTTTGGCGGCGCTGGCATATTTCATTAACTACGTGGTTCCGTGACTATGTATATATTCCGCTCGGTGGTAACCGCAAGGGGATGCCTCGGATGTATGTGAACATGTTCATTATATGGACACTTACCGGCATATGGCATGGCGCAGAGTGGAACTTTATTTTGTGGGGAATGTATTATTTTGTGTTTCAGGCGATTGAAAAGTTATTCCTTGGAAAATGGCTTGCGAAGATACCGCGTGTATTCCAGCATATATATACCATGTTTGTTGTGACACTTGGCTGGGTATTGTTCCGTTGCGATTCTGGATTATCTCAGTGTGTGACTTGGTTTAAGGCATTGTTCTCAGGTAATGTTACGAGCGAGGGAATGTCATTGCTGTATATGTATGCAGTACAGTATGGTGTTTATCTTGTACTTGGTGTGATTCTTTCCATGCCGATATATCGTGTTCTGAAGGCAGCAGTCTACAAGCGGATACAAAAGAACCGCATCTGCAAATGGGCATGTGCTGCAGCAGGATATGCGGTACTGTTAGCGCTGTTTTATGTTAGTGTATTGTATTTGGTCAATTCCACGTACAATCCGTTTATTTACTTTAGATTCTAGGAGGTCTGAGATGAAACTGATCGACAAGACAACGATAAAATTTATTTTGGTTGGAATAGTGAATACACTTGTTGGTACCGGTGTTATGTTTTTGATGTATAATTTACTGCATGCAAGTTATTGGATCTCATCAGCATCGAATTACATCATTGGTAGTATTGTAAGCTACGTTTTGAACAAGTATTTTACATTTCAGAATAATGAGAAATCATTTGCGATGGTCATTAAGTTTGTTATCAATATTTCCATCTGTTATCTGGCAGCATATGGCGTTGCCAAGCCGCTGGTGCGCATGGTATTAAGCGGCGCATCTAAAAGCATACAGGAAAATCTGGCAATGTTTGTCGGTATGGGATTGTTTGTTGTATTGAACTATTTTGGTCAGCGGTTTATCGTATTTAAGAAGGATGAGGCTTAATAGAGGTTTTGAAACTGTCATAAGTTTGCAGATTAAGAAAGGGCTAGAGGTATAGGATGAGTTTATTATCAATTATAATACCGGCATACAATGAAGGTGCATTGATCCAAAATACGGCTTCGGTTGTCGCAGACATCATGGAAAAACACAGTATAGATTATGAAATCGTATTTGTGAATGACGGATCAAAAGATGCGACATGGGATGAAATTCAAAAGGCACACCGGAATAATGAGAAAGTATGCGGGGTATGTTTCTCAAGGAACTTTGGAAAAGAAGGCGCAGTATTTGCCGGTTTGGAATATGCGAAAGGAGACTGCTGTGTCGTTATGGACTGTGATCTGCAGCATCCACCGGAGACGATCATAGAGATGTATCATCTGTGGGAGCGTGGATATGAGGTCATTGAGGGTGTCAAAGCAGATCGTGGTAAGGAAAGCTTTATACATAAAATATTTGTTAAAATGTTTTATGGCATGATGAGTGAGTCCACAGGAATTGATATGTCCAGAGCCTCTGATTTCAAATTGCTTGATCGCAAGGCGGTAGATGCCTTTATTGCACTGCCGGAGAGACATGTTTTTTTCAGAGCATTGTCCTCCTGGGTGGGATTTAAGACAACGAGTGTAGAATTTAATGTACAGGAGCGTGCTCAGGGAGAGTCAAAGTGGTCCTTTGCATCCCTGTTTCGTTATGCCATCAATAATGTCACATCGTTTTCAACGGCACCAATGCAGATTGTTATGGGATGTGGAATTGTTGTGTTTATATTCTCTCTTATTTTTTCAATATATTCTATCGTGAAATGGTTTATGGGATACTCTTTGGAGGGATTCACAACGGTTATTATTTTGCTGTTATTTATTGGAAGTGTATTGATGTTTGGCCTTGGAATTATAGGATATTATATAGCTAAAATATATGAAGAGGTTAAGCATAGACCACGTTATATTGTTAGAGAAACAACTGAGGATCATTAAGAATGATCCTCAGCGAATAGAATGGCGATCACGTCTGCTTAGCGGATAAAATTGCGATCGCACCATAATGTAAAGGTTACACTGTCGACAAGACAGTGTTTCTTTTTGTTATAAACGATAACGTGCATTCCGCCGGCAGGAGAAGTCAGCTCCTGATTGTTCATTTTAATGCTGCAGTCAGCATCGATAGTATTGTACTTTCCCTGACTGAGCAATGAGAACTGTTTAGCGTCAATCGTGCAGTTATAAGAGAGCTTTTCCGTTCCGGTATTTGAGTATAGCGCTTTGCCATCATCAATTACGGCAAGGAATGACTGACGAAATGTCGGTGTTTTTGATATGCCGCATTTTTTGAGTATTTTTTTATCTGTGCGATTAAGAAACTGTGAACCATCATCGTGTACAGACAAAAATGCAGTGTATCCTTTTTTACGGATTGCCCGCAGGTATTCGGTAAAGTCAGAGCATTTCGTGAAACGTCTTTCTGTATTTTTATAGATAAGATCAAAGCGTTCCTGCTTCACTGCTTTGACCGAATCTAATTTATAATGTTCCGCAAAAACCCGATTAGTCCAAAAAGTCGGGAATTCTGACAGATCGCATAACATATATTGTGCAGAGTACTTGGTTGCCGGTTCTGGAGTGATGTATGGAACAACAACCTGTTTCGCACCTTTGGCAACCTGAGTTTCTACATAATTGACGCGGTCAGTGGCTGATTTATAACTGGTTACGACATCATAGGCACCGTTTACACCTTGATAGAATGTAAATAGCAGCAATACTGTCATACCGGCACTGCGGGCAAAATGCAGCTCTTTGCGGTCGTAAGCCGTGCCTGCAAGTCCGATGGAGCATGCAATTACCAACAATATTGTCACACCGAATGTAACACGGTCAGTTTGACGTCCCGGAGAAAGGATCAGTGCATATTCACAGGCAAATGCAGCTAATCCGAAGAGAATCTCAGAGTAAATAAGCTCTTTTGCTTTCTTTTGATAAATATGCAGTATGATAAAGAAAGCAAGTAACAAGATGAGAACGATCTGTTTTGTAAATAAAAACTTTGTTGCGTTAGCAAATCGCTCCGCAATGATCAATAAAGGGTTTCGGTCATCGACAACACTCATCGCATATTGCGGGTCATTCATTCGAACGGAATGACCGGGCGAAAAGATTAATAATGCATAACCAATCAGCGTACCGATCAGACCTTCAAACATCCATGCTTTTAATTTGGTCTTGGTAAAAAGAGCATAGACAATCCATCCAAGCATGATCATGATCAATGCACCGGAAGTGTTTTCACTGCTCCAACCGGCAACAACGGCTAATAGTATAAGCGGGATCTGTTGATACCAATGTTGACATGTGTTTTGACCATGAATAAAATACAGGCTGTACGGTAATAGCAAAGTGATGATCCAGACAGCCCCCCACATATAGTTGCATGTACCGACAAGCCATAGACATGTCTGTCCGATCACATCAACAAAAAGCCAAATGCTGCAGGGAATAAATAAGTAAGTCAGTGCGGAAATGTTTTTGGAAACTCGTGTATGTTTTGTTCCGTTAGCATGCAGATAAATGCAGTACGTAAGCCACAAAAACATTCCTGTATTTATAACGTCAAATAGTATTTTGTTTTGAGAGAGAAATACGCGTGCCAAAAAATGAGCGACAGAGCGTCCGTTCATATTCATGTATTGCATATATTCCTTGTGAAGCATATCAAGCAGAGATTTGCCACCCATATAAGTATAGTCATCAGCAACGTACGGGGTGAAAAGGTTAAAGCCCAAAAATACGAGCCCTGTTATAATAAACAGTATAATAAATGAATGATCCAGCAGGAAAATCGACAGTTGCTGCCACTTTTTTTTCATAATCGTTATCTCCTTAGCAATATTAATTATGCGTTATGCGCAGAAAGCGTGCGCAAATATATGATTAAATATGAATACACACTTCGATAATGGTAGCAGAATGCAAATATTATGTCAAATATAGATAGAGATTACGTCGGCGTTCATTCAAATATCATAATAGGCGTATCGTTGAAAAAAAGGGATGAATATGTTAACATGATACGCAGATTATATGAGGACACGATCATTATAAAAATGCAGAGAACTTAATAAGTGTTATAAAAGAATGGAGAACGCGATGCATCATGTAGAGAAACTATGTAATATTTTATATGTGTTATTATTTGGAATCCTGTTAATTGTAGTAATGGGGTCTATGTTTACGTGGTCTTTTCGCATGGTATGGATCCTTCCAATATTTGTAGCATTGTTTATTATATACATTACGAAAAAGAAGAGAATATTGAAAGAAGAATGGTGTTCGGTGCTTTGGTATATTGTATATGGGGCGTGTTTGGTGTTTTTGATCGCGTTTTCCTTTTTGTGTGAAGTGGCACCATCTTGGGATTGGGGGCAGGTGCTGGAATCGGCATCAGAGTATGTGTTGAAAGGGACGTTAGATGCAAAAGAATATTATGCACGTTATACCAATAATCAACTTTGCCTGATTTGTATGGTAACGTTATTTCAATGGATTCGTTTTGCTCTGCCGGATGCCAACTTTGTTGATTTTCAAGAAATATCCATTGTGATCAGTTGTATATTTGTATGGCTATCGATCGGGATGATCTATCTGATAGCTAAGAAAGTGTGGGGAAAACGCAGAGCGTGCATCGCAGGAATGCTGGCGGCCGGCTGCCTGCCGTTATATATGTACGCACAGTTTTTATATACAGATACGCCGGGGATGTTGTTACTGACGATACAGTTATATCTGGGAATCTGTATTTATAAAAGTCATCGTTTTTATCGGAAACTATGGCTAGGCATCTTACTTGGTATTGTGGCAGGGGTTACCTATCATATCAAAGTTATTCCATTTATTGTTTTTTTAGCCATAGTGATCGCATTATTTTTACAGAAAGAGCGCTGGTATCAGAAATGTATACTGTTATTAATGATGAGCCTGACGTTGGGTGGCGTGATTCAATGCATTGGAGTGTATTCAGATCAATATGCAGAGGGCTGTTTTGGAATTACAGATGCAATAAAAGATGAGTGGGAGTACCCATTGACGCACTGGATCATGATGGGATTAAACGAAAAAAGCGATGGTGGCTATATGCAGGAAGATGTTGCATATACGGCGACCTTTGAGACAAAAAAAGAACGCACGGAGGAAAATATCCGCGTTATACTTGCAAGACTTCGCTGTTTTGGTGCAGCTGATTACATACATTTTATCTTTTTCGATAAAATGCCTCGCACCTGGGGGGACAGCTGTTTTGCAGGGGATGACTATTTGTTCCGTATGCCGTATTTGCCGGAGTGTCCTTTGGTACAGATTATGAAATGGAATGGAACGTCACACTCGTATTGCCTGATCTATACATGGACCTATTATGTGATCTTGTTTTTTGGTATTGTATTGTCAGGGTTATTGGCATTGGGACACCGGGGCAGGCAGGATCCGATGATGATCGGCAGGATCGCGATGATCGGTATTGCCTTGTTTCAGATATTGTGGGAATGTAACAGCCGCTATGTGATCACATTTTTGCCGATGATGATATTAATGGCACTTGATGGCTATTTTACTTGTAAACAACGCCTCACACAGGCAGATTGACTTGACAGGTGAAATATGATACCCTCAAACTGGGCGTTTGCCCTAAGAAGTTAATGGAGGACTACTACTATTATGAAGATAGGAATTATTTCGATCAATGCGCATACAAAAGTATTGAATTTTGCGTCACCGCTGCATTCTTATGCATTTCAGCAGTTTTTGAAAATGCATGGATATGACAGTGTGATCATTGATTATAAACCAAACTATTATGGACAATATAATCCGAGACACCCACTGTTTTACCAGTTGTCTCATCCGATGAAAAATAAAAAGAAACAGCGTGCAGCATTGAAAAAATGGCTTAAGCTGTTTATTCCGCGTCAGATCCGTTTTGATAAATTTCAGCGTTTTATCGACAAGTATTATATTACAACGGACGAGTGCTACAACGAGAATACACTCGATACAAACGATTTGGGACTGGACTGTTATATCTGTGCGACAGATGTTATTTGGAAATGTAATAAGAAAGCCGGATTTGACAGAGGATTTTTCTTAGCCTGCGATTCGATGAAAGGCAAATACAAGATCGCATATGCGGCTAGCCGTGGTCCGGTAGTAGAGCTGGAAGAGGACAAGCGTAAAACCTTTATTGAGTACATTTCACAGTTTCAAAATATATCGATCCGCGAGAAAAGTTTTGGGGAGTATATTAAGCGGATTTCCGGTATCGAGACAACGCATGTGTTAGATCCGGTATTGCTTCATGACAAGAGCTTTTATGAGCCGATCATTCAGCGGCCAAAGAGAAAGAAAGGCTATGTACTGCTCTATGTTGTTATGGAAAGTGCGATCCCATTGATCGAGCTTGCGGTCGATTTTGCCAAAGAGCATGATCTGGAAGTGATCGAACTTAGCGAGAATCTGGCAGATGCCAAAATTCCGGCAGGAACACGACATAAAGTAGTTTATGATATTGGTATCGAGGAGTGGCTTGGTTATATGGATGAAGCAGAGTATATTTTCACCAATTCTTTCCATGCAACCTGTTTCTCCATCTTATTCCACAAGCAGTTTTTTGTCGGAAAGCGTAACGGCGACAAAATTTTGTCTGTCATGGAAATGTTTGGACTTTCGGATCGTCGTATTGAAGACTGTTTTGATGGACATAAGTGCATTGCCGACAATATTGATTTTGCGCCGGTGGAAGAGCTGCGCAAAGGCTATGTAGAGAGTTCTACGAAGTTTATTTTGGATGCACTGAAGCAGGCAGAACAGAGTCTGGAGGGATAATATGTGGATTGCAGACCGTTGGAAAGATTATGAAGTTATTGATACTTCAAATGGAGAGAAGCTGGAGCGCTGGGGTGATTATATTTTAGTGCGTCCGGATCCACAGGTTATTTGGAATACGCCACATAAAGAGCCGCGTTGGAAGCAAAAGAACGGACATTATCATCGCAGCAATCGTGGCGGCGGTGAATGGGAGTTCTTTGATCTCCCGAAGACATGGAAGATCCATTATGGAGAACTTGCGTTTCATTTACAGCCATTTCAGTTTAAGCACACGGGGCTTTTTCCGGAGCAGGCAGTGAACTGGGATTGGTTTGGTGACAAGATCCGTCAGGCCAACAGACCGATCAAGGTATTAAATTTATTTGCTTATACAGGTGGAGCAACGCTTGCAGCAGCGGCAGCAGGAGCTTCTGTGACACATGTGGATGCGTCCAAAGGAATGGTCGCTTGGGCTAAGGACAACGCAGCACTGTCCGGTTTATCGGACAAGCCGATCCGCTGGCTGGTAGATGACTGCGTGAAATTTGTGGAGCGTGAGATCCGCCGTGGCAATCATTACGATGGAATTATTATGGATCCGCCTTCTTATGGAAGAGGGCCTAAGGGCGAGATATGGAAGATCGAAGAAAAGATTTTTCCATTTGTGGAATTGTGTACAAAAGTGTTAAGTAAGGATCCGTTGTTTTTCCTGATCAATTCCTATACGACCGGATTACAGCCGGCGGTATTGTCTTATATGATGAATACTGCGCTGATGCCAAAGTTTGGTGGTCATGTGGATGCACAGGAGATCGGATTGCCGGTAAGCAGCAATGGGCTGGTATTGCCGTGTGGTGCTTCCGGACGTTGGGAGAGGAGTAAGTCCTAATGAAGGGCGATAAGCGCAGAATCAAGAAAATAGTCACAGGCCTTGTGATCTTGGTACTGCTTGGGATCACGTTATCCGGTGTGCGGATCCGTTCGGTTGGTCAGTACAAACAAGAGCAGAAGCAGTTAGCAAATGATCTGTTTGCTACGCCGGATAAGACGCAGACAGACAACGGCACTGTATCAGAGACGGAGCCACCGGACGAGGTCGGTGCATCTGAGGCACCGGGAAGAACGTCAACGTCAGAACCGGGGAAACAGACGACAAAGCCTAAAACGGTGAAGAAATCGCCGCAACGTACGCCGGGGACGGATAACACCGTTTCGCCACAGCCTTCTGCGAAACAAAAACCGTCTGTAAAGAGGACGACAAAGCCGTTGAAGGCACGGAAAGCGACCGGGAAGCCGTCGACCAAAACGAAGCGGTCATCGTCGGTACCGAAAGCAACGAAGAAGCCATCCGCTGCGCAGAAAGCGACAGCAAAACCTGCAGCACTTACCTGTACGATAACGATCCGCTGTGACAGTTTACGGAAGCATTGGGATTCGTTATCGGATAAAGTAAAGGCCAAGATGCCGGAGAACGGTCTGTTTCTTAAGAAGACAACGGTAAATATCACGGCATCCGATACGGTATATTCGATCTTACAGAAGGTGTGCAAGGCGAAAAATATTGCGCTTGATGCAGAGTATAGTACGATGTTTTCGACAGAGTATATTCGGGGCATCGGATATTTATATGAAAAGGAAGCCGGCGATATGAGTGGCTGGCTGTACCGGGTAAATGGCAAGCTGCCTAATTATGGGGCTTCCAATTATTCAGTCAAAGCTGGAGATCATATCGAATGGCTGTATACTTGTACCGGAAAGGTCGAGTAGGAAATAGGAAAGAGAATGTAGTAAGGAGGAAGAATGCAAAGGTCAGCGTTTGAATCATTTCATCCGTGGGTGATATTTGGATATTTGGCAGCAGTACTTGCTGTGACAATGTCTACAATGCATCCTGTAATGATCGTGACGTCCTTTGTGATCTCCTTAGTATATTCTCTTTTTTTGTGTGGGCGCGTCGTGTGGAAAAGAAGTGTAATGACCGGACTGGGTGTGGCAGTGTTTACTATGGGAATCCTGCCGCTATTTCGACATAACGGTGCAACGCCATTGTTTTACATCAACGACATGGCAGTGACCCGGGAAAACATTTTGTTTGGCGGAATGATGACATTGCTGTTGCTGGCGGTACTACAATGGTTTTATGTATGGAATGAACTCTTTGGGGCAGAGAAGATCATGTATCTGATCGGGCGTTTTTTCCCTGCTGTTTCGCTGGTGATCACGATGACACTTCGATATCTGCCATTATTGGAGCGCAGAATGGATCAGATTCGTGCCGGGGAACGCGGGATGGGATCCGGGAGCAGTGTGCTTCGGCGGCTCTCGGTGCTTTTGTCGTGGTCGTTAGAGGATTCGATAGAGACATCGACAGCGATGGAAACGAGAGGCTATGGGATCGGCAGGAGATCTTCGTTTCATTTGTTTCACTTTCGGAAGCGGGATGCAGTCATGCTCGTGGTTTTTACAGGTCTTACGGCTGTTATTATCGGCCAGTTTCTTCGTCAGAAAGCATCCTGCCAGTATTATCCGGTGATCCGATATGCACCGCTTGGTCAGATGTATTTGCTGCCGGCTGGTTTTGGATTGCTGGCAATGCTGCCACTTGTATATGATGTGTGGCAGTGGATGGTTCGTTCTTTGGAGGAGCGAAAGCAGGGGAATACGGATGCTAACATAGCGATGGCGCAGTATTTAGAGCAGACCTATGGTGTTCCTTATCATGAACGAAAAGCAAGGGAAACGAGAGAAGGTGAGATGTGATGGCAGTTATGGAGTTTGCAAATGTGTCGTTTCGATATCCGACAAGTAAAGAACAGGTACTTAAGGAGGTATCTTTTCAGGTGCAAAAGGGCGAATTTATTGTTCTTTGCGGGGCATCCGGCAGCGGTAAGACGACCTTGTTAAAACATATGATCAAAAGCCAGATACCGATAGGGATTGGGAGCGGATCGATGTATTTTGCGGGGGCTGATATTGAAACGATGGATGACCGGGTCGCGGCATCGCAGATCGCCTATGTCGGCCAGGATCCGGAACACAATATGGTGACAGATTATGTATGGCAGGAACTTGCTTTCGGATTGGAGAGTCTGGGGATGAGTGTTCCACAGATGCGGAGACGGACTGCGGAGATGGCGGAATATTTCGGGTTAGAATCGCTATTTCGGAAGCGTACGGCAGCCTTGTCAGGTGGACAGAAGCAGTTGGTGCAGTTAGCGGCAGCAATGGTCGTACAGCCGAAGCTGTTAGTGTTAGATGAGCCGACCTCACAGCTTGATCCCATGGAAGCAGGACGTTTTTTGGATACATTAGCCAAGCTGCATGAAGAATTTGGGGTGACCATATTTTTATCGGAACAGCGGTTAGACGGTGTTTTGCCGATAGCGGACCGCGTTTTCGTGATGGAGGACGGTACAGTGACAGATACCACACCACGTAGAGTAGGGCATTTGCTGAAAGAACGTCATGATCCGGTTTATGCAGCGTTGCCAATAGCGGCTAAAACAGCACTATGTTGTGGGGAGTCTGGGGACTTGCCGCTTACTGTGCGGGAGGGAAAAGTATGGCTGCGAGACTATTTGAAAGCACATTCCGAAGTAAGCTTGGAGACAATTGTAGAAAGAATAACAAAAATGGCACCGGAAATATTTGTTTCGGAGTATTTCAGTAACGCGGACATCGAGAAGCCGGATATACAACGGGAAGACAGAACGACGATCCTTCATGCAAGTCAGGTATCGTATGGATATGAAAAGGGAAAGCCGGTTCTCCGTGACTTTGACTGGAAGCTGCCAATGGGCAGTATCTATTGCATTATGGGCAGCAATGGCTCCGGCAAGAGCACAGCACTCAAAGTGATGGCCGGCATATATAAGCCACAGCGGGGCAGGGTGATCACAAAGGCGAAATGTACGTATCTGCCGCAAAATCCAAAAGCAGTCTTTTCGGAGACAACGGTAGAAGAGGAACTGACAGAGTTTTTGTACCGCAGAGGTAGCAGAGAAGCAGAAGTTATCGAGACTGTAGAGCAAATGTTACGTTTTGTGGAACTTTGTGAGGTGCGGCAGAGACATCCTTATGACTTGAGTGGTGGTCAAATGCAGAGGCTTGCGGTTGCGAAGGCACTGCTTACCAAACCGGAGATCTTATTACTGGATGAGCCGACGAAGGGATTGGATGCTGCCTTAAAGGAGAAATTGGGACAGTATATTCAAAAAATTGTGGCAACCGGAGTGACAGTCGTGATCGTGTCGCATGATGTAGAATTTTGTGCAGATTATGCTACAGACTGTGCTTTATTATTTGATGGGAACTTGATCGGAGCGGATGCTGCCAACTGTTTTTTTGCGGACAATTATTTTTATACGCCTGCCGTACAGCGGTTGTTTGCTAACGAAAAGGAGGATGCGTGATGCGAAAGGCACGGGATGTTTCGTATCGGAGAAAATTTGACCTCAAGCAGGTGGAAAAAGCGCAGAATAAGCGGCAATGGATTTTGCTCGGTGTAGTGCTCAGCTTGCTGGCGTGTCTGGCTGTTGCAGGGACTACTGCTTTAGTAACAAAGCATTATATGCTGCTTAGTGCTGTCGTCTTGGTCGGCGGTCTGCTGCCAATGTTTTTTGTCTTTGAATACAGAAGACCGCAGGCAAGAGAGATCGTGACGCTTGCCATTATGACGGCACTCTGCGTCAGTGTCAACGAGCTGTGCAGTCATACGATCCCACTCCATGCCGGAACGGCATTTGTCATTTTGACGGGAACGTGTTTAGGCCCGGAGGCTGGCTTTATGGTTGGTGCTTTAAGCAGACTGCTGTGCAACTTTTTTGACGGACAGGGGCCTTGGACCCCGTGGCAGATGTTGACGTGGGGACTGCTAGGGATCTGTTTTGGCGTTATTTATTCGCGGGGAAAACGCTTTCATAACCCGATGCGCTTTGTGTTAGGATTGGCAGTTATGGCATTTATCACAGTGTTTGTTGTGTACGGTGGCATTATGAATTTTGCAGCGTGGTTAATGGATCATGCAATGAGTCCGCAAAACAGTGCACTCACGAAGGAAGAATTGCTAATGGTCTATGCAGCGGGCGTTCCGTATGATCTTACCCACGCCGGAACAACGGCTCTTTGCATTTTGCTGTTTGGTCATACCGTGATCGAAAAACTGCAGCGCATACAGATAAAATATGGGATATACAAAAGAACACCATGGCGTTGACAAACTATAGAATGGGGTGTTATCCTAGGAAAGATCGGTGGTGCGCAGATGCAGTCGCACTGCATGGATCAATGAAAAGATAAGATAATATTAGTAACTACTCGGGTTTTTGCGAAAAATTAATAGGGAAGGCGGTGTGAGTCCGCCACAGCCCCCGCTGCCGTATTAGGGGATGGCTGCAACAATATACCACTGGCATGATGCTGGGAAGGGGTTGCAGACAGGAGATCCTTAAGTCGGAAGACCTGCCCGGTAGGGTGAGATATGACCTTTCGGAGGGAGAGGGAGTGTTTTGACGAAATAATTTGCAAGTTGCGATTTTGTCATCACAATTCCTGCGTTTTTTTGCACAGGAGCAGTGTAATCCATAGGGAGACCTGTTCCTTTGAAAATGAGTTCGCAGGAATTTTCTTTGTTATCCTATCGCAAACAATCTGTCAAAATGAGACTGAGGTATGCCTTGGATCTGACAGAAATTTAGTACGCGATATGCGAGAAAGAAGGGGACAAATGAAACAGAAGAAATTAATCGCCCTTTTATTGTCGACAGCATTATTGCTTTCCGGCGTTAATGTACAGACAAGTAAGGCGGCAGACGAGCAGAAACAGCAGACAGTAGCAGTTACACTTCATATGGAGAGAGATGCAGATACTGTATTGGCTCCGGTAACTGTAACAATGACAGAAGACGATAAGAATAATGATTTTGGTATTGGTCTGGCAACAGGTCAGGCTGCAACGTATTCTCCACTTCGTGCTTTTGCAAAATATTTGGCAACGAAGAAAAAGGTTACCAATGATCAGATGAGCAAATATATCATTGCCAGCCCATCCAGCTACGGCGGACTGTGGGTAAGTGGTCTTTCTCTGAATGGTGATGGAATTGGTGCAGCAAGCACAGCAGGAACAGACAGTGAAGTATCTTGGATGTATTCCGTCAATAAGACAGCAGGTGCGGTATCTATGGATCAGTACAACTGCAAGGCTGGAGATAAGGTTGACATTTATGCAAGTTATTATCATATGACAGATCCGGTTACTTATGCAGGCATTCAGAGTGCATATACGGCATTTTCTTCCGATCAGTATACAACATCTTTTGATAAAGATTCTAAGGGATCGGTCACATTGACTTTGACCGAATATGGTGCAACATACGATGCAAATTATAATCCGATCCCATATACCAAGCCGGTAGCAGATGCTGAAGTGTATATTGCTAAAGCTCCACTTATCACGAAAACAACAAGCAGCAATACAGAAGTGACAGGTGCAACAAAACAGAATGCAGTGAAGACTCTTAAGACAGATGCGAATGGTAAAGTGACAGTTACATTTAACAATAAGGAATTCGGTGAGTATTATGTATCTGCGGCAAAATGGACAGAGGATGGTAAGCATAACCTGTTAGTACGTCCATTTACTACGATTGCCGTACATCAGATAAAAGGCGGCCCTGCCGTTGTTAAGGTGACGAAACCGGCTCAGGTGAAGTCTTTGAAAGCAAAGGTTGTTAAGAGCAAAAAGGCTAAGAAGAGCGTAAAATTAACTTGGAAAAAGGCATCCCGTGCAAAGGGCTATCAGGTATACGTTTCCAAGAAAAATAAGAAGCACTTCAAGAAGAGCGCTACCGTTAAGAAGACTAAGAAGACCTTGAAGTTAAAGAAAGGTACCTATTATGTAAAGGTACGTGCTTACAACAAGGTTGGTAAACAGGTTAAGACCGGTAAATTTAGTAAGATTGTTAAAGTAAAAGTAAAGTAAAATAACAATTGTAGGAGGAGTGTCTGTGCTGTTTTGCAATACCGCACAGGTATTTTCCTTGGTACAAGAAAGTAAATGAGGTTATCATGAGACGAACGATTTGTAAGATAATGGGCGCCGTAATGATAATGTCTCTTATATGGAGCGCACCGTCCGTGACTGCATCGGATCGTTCTGAGTCACAGAACATCACGTCGGTGCGTACTCCGATCAATGACAAAAAGGGCGGGACCGTTTGGACCCGTTCTTTTTCTGTTGATGGGACATTAACATATAACTCTACGCCGGTCATTACGGACGATGCTATTTATTTGGTGAGTGGAAACACATTATATGAACTAGATCTTGACGGAAATATAAAACGTCAGATGACACTTGCGGCAACAATGAACTCGGTGTGCTATATGAGCAGACAGGAAAATACTTTGTGGATCCCACTGTCTGGTGGAACGATGCAGTGTGTAGATATAAACACAATGCAGTCCTTGTGGGTCAGCGAAGCCTTTGGCGGACAGTCGCTTTCGTATGTTACTGTATATAACGGATATGTGTATGCCGGCACAGCGGAAGTATCCATAAACAGCACACAGGGAACCTTTTATTGTCTGGATGCACGTACCGGCAAATTGCAGTGGAAATACCGCAATGAGGAACAGCCGGGCGGCTATTACTGGGGTGGATCGGTTGTTATGGATGACAAGCTGTACTTTGCCGGGGACAATGGGATCCTGGTGGAACACGATCTTGTGGAAGACACTGTTTATCGGGAAATATCCATTACACAAAAAGGAAGGATACGAAGTGATCTTCAATATGTGGCAGCAGAGCATGCAATCTATGCGACATCCAATGCCGGGGAGATCTGCCGTTTCGATGGCAGTGAAGTGACAACATATACTATGTTTCCGCGGGCAAAAGCAGTCAATTGCACCAGTACGATGTCGATCGTCGATGACACGGCATATGTGGGCGCAATGGCTGATGGCATGGGATATTTGTGCGTATGGGATATGCAGACACATAGCATGCGCTATACCGTGCAGACGGGAAAAGCCTGCGAAGTAAAGGCAACACCTCTTGTCAGTACAGCATATGAGGATGGAAATTATGTATATTATACCTGTAATAATCCACCGGGTGGTGTGTACTTTATCAAAGACACCAAACAGGGGACGCCTGCGGTGCAGAAGACGCTGTATGAACCGGCTGCAGCCAGACAGTATTGCATGTCGAGCATTGTGGCAGGGTCAAATGGTGTATTGTATTACAGCAATGATACCGGGACGCTTTTTGCGGTATCGGAGGTAGAACACAGCTCAGATATTGTACCATCAGCAAGTCCGGCCGTGACCAAAAGTCCGGCTGGCATGTCGAAACCATCGACTTCGGTAAAACCGATGGCATCAAAAACAAAACGGCCGAAAACACCGACGAAAGTGCGTCTCGTCAAGAAAAAAAATGGCTGTAAAATAAGCTGGAAAAAGGGAAAACTTGCCACAAGAACTATCGTGTATGTAAAGGTAGGCAAGGGAAAATGGAAAAAATGTGCGAGCTCTACCGGTAAATCGTATCGTTATCGGAGCAAAACCAAGAAAAAAGTACAGTTTCGACTGCGCAGTGCAAGGAAAAACGGCAAGAGATGGATTTACTCCGGATATACCAAAAAGTACCAATATCGCAGATGATACCACAGGCACCAAAGCAGGCACGAAAACTGACGACATTGCAGGCACGAAGGCAGTTGACACCGCAGGTGCGAAAGCAGTTGACACCGCAGGCACGAAAGCAGTTGACACCGCAGGTGCGAATAGCTTGCCTGTAGATGGACTTTGTGGTACTCTATAAAAGAATGGCTGAATCTGTCAATTTTGATAAAAACGGGGGGTTGTTCCATGGAACAGGATGTGACAATGTATCAGGGATTTGCGGATACGTATGACCGATTAATGGATGAAATTCCATATGATGCGTGGCATGCCTATATTTTGGAACTGCTTCGGGAAAATCAGATAGAGGATGGTATCGTAGTCGATCTGGCATGTGGTACCGGAGCCATGACAAGCCGACTGGCGGCAGATGGTTATGACGTGATCGGTATTGATCTTTCCGCAGAAATGTTAGAAGCGGCCAGAGATAAATGTCCGGATAGTGTACTGCTGTTGCAGCAGGATATGTGCGAGTTAGACTTGTATGGCACAGCAAGAGCATTTGTGTGTGTCTGTGACGGTATGAATTATTTGACGGAGTTAGAAATGCTGCGTCAGACGTTTGAGAAAGTGTTTCTGTTTTTGGATCAGGATGGCGTGTTTCTCTTTGACATGAAGACGGCATATTTTTATGAGCATTGTCTGGGAGATCAGACAATCACGGATAATCGTGAGGATGTATCGCTGATCTGGGAAAATGCCTATGACAAAGAAACCGGGCTCAATGAATATTTGCTGACGATCTTTGCAATGGTGGATGAGGAGCGGCAATTATTTGAGCGTACCGAGGAGTATCATGTACAGCGGGCATACCCGTTACAAGATATAATGGAACTATTGCAGCAATGCGGCTTTCAGGCAGACGTATACGAGGCGTGTACGAAGGAGACACCGTCAGCAGAGACAGAGAGAGTATATTTTGTCGCGCATAAAAGGCCGGCATAAGGCAGGGCAGAACAGTGCCTTTTGCACAGTATAAAAGCATAGAATGTATGCGGACCTAGAAAGGAATGTAGAATTATTATGAATCAGGAAGATTATATTGTTAGAGCAATGGGAGCAGACAGACAGCTCCGCTTATTCGCAGTGACGAGCCGTAATCTGGTAGAACGTGCCAGAGAGATTCACAATACCAGTCCGGTGGCAACGGCTGCATTGGGTCGTCTGCTTACGGCGGGCAGTATGATGGGCAGTATGATGAAAGGCGATAAAGATGTATTGACACTGCAGATACAGTGCGGTGGTCCAATCGGGGGACTAACCGTGACGGCAGATGCACAGGCTAATGTCAAAGGCTATGTCAAGGAGCCAAACGTAATACTGCCGCCTAACGCCAAAGGAAAGTTGGATGTCGCCGGTGCAGTGGGACCGGGATTTTTGAATGTGATCCGTGATATTGGCATGAAAGAGCCATATAATGGACAAACACATTTGGTTTCCGGGGAAATTGCCGAAGATTTGACATATTATTATGCTACATCTGAACAGATACCATCTTCGGTAGGTTTGGGTGTACTTATAGACAAAGACAATCATGTCAAGCAGGCGGGAGGATTCATCATTCAAGTGATGCCTTTTGCAGAGGATACGGTGATCGATCGTTTAGAGGCAACTCTGAAAGAAATGCATTCCGTTACGCAGCTGCAAGAGCAGGGAATGAGTCCGGAAGATATGTTAGAGTATCTGATGGGAGATCTTGGCGTAGAGATCACAGACCGTGTGCCGACACAGTACCACTGTAATTGTTCCAAAGACCGTGTTTCCAAGGCGATTGCCAGCATTGGACGTAAGGATCTGGAGGAAATGATCGCAGATGGAGAGCCAATAGAGGTAAATTGCAGTTTTTGCGGCTCTCATTACAAGTTTGATACCGAAGATTTGCAGAAATTATTACAACAGTGATGAGGAGTGTTTCAGCATGTCGAAGAAAAAATTGGGTGTATGCATAGCGGTCACGCTTTTGTGTACCATAGTATTCGCATTTATCATGACAGATAACAAAATATCGAGTGCAACAGCGATAGGCGAAGTGCGCGTAAATGGTTATCTGAACGTGCGCAAGGGGCCAAGCAAAAAGTACGGTTTTGTGAAGTCCGGTGGTGCGAAAGTGACGCTTGCAGATGGCAAACGTGTGACGATCATTGCCAAGAATGGTAAATGGTATCATGTTAAATTTAAGCTTGCCAGAAAAACGTTTAAGGGATATTTGCATTCCAGTTATGTAAAGGTACAGACGGGTAAGGTGCGCACTTCGATATGTGGTAAGGTTTTAGTATCCGGTCAGCAGCTGCACACGAAAGCGAATGAGAACTCCAGCATGACAAAAGTGGACGGCAATGTTGTCAAGATGGTAAAAGGGACATCCGTAAAGATCTTATCGGAAAAAATATATAATAACCAGAAATGGTATTATATCTCCTTTAAGCAGGGAAATGCCAAGTGTAAGGGTTATGTACAGTCGATCCATGTAAAAGTAGATTATAAAAAAGGAATGCCTGCCAAGATCACAACGAATGCCGTGCTCAATCTGATGGCGAAAGCAGGACGTGTTGCCCCTAAGAAAGTAAAAGGAAAAAAGATCCGTCTAACCAATAATATGCAGGTGACTGCTATCGGGGAGAAAGCAATTGGAGGATTTCGTTATTATAAGATTTCTGTGCGCAGTGGTTCTAGGACGGTGAAAGGTTATGTGCCGGAGAAGCATTTACTTTTCCAGATCGTGAAGACGGAAGTTCCGGGTGTTGTACCGAAAGTAACTGCCAAACCGACACCAAAACCGACGAAGAAGCCAAAGGCAACACGGAAACCTACAGAAACAACACAGACAGAGCATTTGTCCGTGTCAGATGCTCAGTTCAAGAAACAACTACAGAAGCAGGGCTTTCCAAGTACATATATTACACCGCTTATGGAATTGCACAAGCAATATCCTAAGTGGGAATTCGAGGCCTTCAAGACCGGACTTGACTGGAATGCAGCCGTGGCAGCAGAATCCAAAGTAGGTTTAAACCTGTTAAGCAATAGCAAATCATACGACTGGAAATCGACAGCAGACGGAGCATATAACTGGAAGACCGATAAATTTGTCGTATTTGACGGATCAACGTGGGTAACGGCATCCGTTAAAGCTGTGAGATATTATATGGATCCGCGCAATTTCTTAGATGAGCGTGGTATCTTCCAGTTTGAATCGTTGAAGTACAGAAGTGATGTACAGACGCAAACCGGAGTAGAAAATGTTTTGCGGAATACGCCGATGTATAATACAAACTTTACGTACACAAACAACGCTGGAAAGAACGTTTCCATTAAATATTCCAAAGCATTTATGGAAGCAGCAGCGGCATCTAAGGTGAGTCCATATCATTTGGCATCCCGTGTGAAGCAGGAGGTTGTCATCAGCTCTACGATGATGTCCAGTTCTGTATCCGGTAATGTGGCTGGTTATAAAGGCATTTATAACTTCTACAACATTGGAGCCAACAGCGGTGCCAATGCTGTCAAGAACGGTTTGAAATGGGCCAGTACAGGTACGGATTACTCCAGACCGTGGAATAATCGATATCGTTCTATTTACGGCGGAGCCTGCTACATCGGAAAGCAGTATATCAATGTCGGCCAGAATACGTTGTATCTGCAGAAGTTTAATGTAACAGCGACGAAGAGGTACGATCATCAATATATGGCAAACATTGAGGCGCCTAATAATGAAGCGACAAAGACAGCGAATGCATATGGAAGCGATAAAGACAATACGCCAATTGTATTTTCAATACCGGTATACAATAACATGCCGGTGAGTGCCTGTGACATACCATCCGGTGGTAAGAATCCAAATAATTATCTTAAGAATCTGTATGTTCAGGGTCATGCTTTTTCGGCACCGTTTGCACTCGGAGATACCGGATCTAAGACGTATAAGACAACGGTAGCCAACAAAGTAAAATCCGTCAAAGTAGTGGCAAGTGCAGTGAGCACAGCAGCGACGGTAACGGGAACAGGCAGCAAGAGACTATCGGTGGGCAAGAATACGATCATCGTTAAGGTTAAGTCAGCCAGTGGCTCGACACGTTCTTACAAAATTGTTGTGATGAGAAAATCAGCGGCAAAGGGCGCAGTTAATACAGAAGCAGTTTCAAAGAAACAGACGAAATCCGGCAAAACGAAGAAGACGTCCAAGAAACCGCATGCAACCAAAAGACCGCAGGTAACCAAAGAGCCGCAAGCCTATGATGAAGATCTGTCGGATGCAGATTCGGGAGAATAGAATATAGAATAATGTGTATCCTGCTGCATCAGCAGCAGGATACTTATGAAAAGTTTGCAGACTGAGAAAGGAATGCAGTATTCATATGAAAAACCCCATACAGTACAAGCAAATAGTGGATCATGGGATAAGAGCAGCAGGGTGTATCATCCTGTTGCTCCTTATTTGCGTTTGTGGCTGGGAAAGTCATGCGTCTGCGGATTGTGCAGATATAAAGATCACAACGAAACAGCAGGTTGTATCGAAGGGAGATACCGTGTATGTTATGGTCACTGTCACATCAACAACGGCAATGTCGGGATTTGAAGGATTTTTTACATACGATAATACGGTATTGCAATTTCAGACCGGGGGAAGTGTTGTGTATGGCAACGATGATGCGTTTCAGATATCCGATATTGACCGGTCATCCGCTGCTACAAAACTTAAATATTCCATTAAATTTAAGGCGAGAAAGGCTGGGGATACAGAAATTGCATTGACAGGACCGTATCACGTTTTTGGAGAAAGTACGTCCACGAAGTTGTCGGCATCTTATAATTCGCTGGTGTTGGTCGTTAAGGATCGCGAGAAGGCGACTGCGAAGGAACCACCTGTCGCAAAGAAACCAGTGCAGTCTGCACGACCGAAGAAACCACGTGGTTCAAAAACACCGTCACGTTCTGCGCAATCGAAAGAAAATAATAAAACAAACGCTGCCAAAGGAAATAAAAAAACATCGACGATAAACGACAGGGCATTGCTCAAGTCGTTGGAGATCGAAGGCGTCACTTTATCTCCGGCATTTGCGGAACAGACTTCCGATTATACGGCAGTGATCCAAGAGGAGAAAGAATGGCTGAATGTCATATATGAGACGGAACAAAAGGGTCTTCAGGTGGAGATTACCGGAAATAAGAACTTGCAAAAAGGCAAGAATATGATTAAACTGATTGTTAAAAATGCAGATGGTGCACAGAGCGTTTATCAAGTGGAAGTGACGGTGCAGCCGGAACAGGAGACGATGGCTCCGGAGAGTGGGCAGAATGTGCCACCGGGGGATCAACTCGCCGGCAACGCAACAGCAAAACCACAGGTGGATGCATCTGAGGAGGAAATGCGCATTGAAAAACAGCGCATGCAATATATTGTAGGAATTATGGCAGCGTTTTGTGGGCTATTGATCTTGGGGATCATTTCGCTGATCAGGCGGTATCGATCTCAAAATTTGAAATAAGAGCAGGAGGTTTAGAGAGTATGCGGAAACGTTATACGGCTAGTGCTGAGAAAGTATTAGAAAATGCGGGGAAAGAAGCAGTTTCCAGAGGAATGAGCTATGTAGGAACTGAACATTTACTATTAGCACTGATCAAAACAAAAGGTGTTGCGGCTGAGGTGCTGCGGGAAAATGCAGTTAATGCGGAAAGCCTAGAAGAAATGATACAGGAAATGGATAAGTCGGCGGCAGGTGTACTGACCAAGGAAAAGGGCGATTTTACACCGCGTGTGCGCAAAGTGATCGAGCAGAGCGTGCAGGAGGCAGAGCACTTAGGAACGGAACTTGCAGGAACCGAGCATTTGCTGATCGCACTGTTAAAAGAAACGGAGTGTATTGCAGTCCGTTTGCTGGGAACGGTTGGGATCAACCTGCAGAAATTGTATATGGATTCGTTGATCGCAGCAGGACAGGATATGAATACTGCGAAAAATGAGTTTCTTATGCATAAAATGAATAAAAGTAAATCAACAACGCCGGTATTGGATCAGTATAGCAGAGATCTGACAGAATATGCCCGCAATGGAAAGCTGGATCCGGTCATTGGAAGGGACCGCGAAATTGATCGTTTGGTACAGATATTAAGCCGCCGAACGAAGAATAATCCATGTCTGATCGGCGATCCGGGTGTTGGTAAGACCGCCATCGTGGAAGGTTTGGCGTTAAAGATCGCAGAGGGCGAGATCCCGGAGATCATTCAGGGAAAACGTGTTTTAACGCTTGATCTGTCCGGCATGGTTGCAGGTTCGAAGTATCGTGGAGAGTTCGAAGAGAGAATTAAACGTGCACTCAAAGAGGTTACCGGTTCCGGTAATATATTATTATTTATTGATGAGATCCATACGATCATTGGTGCCGGTGGTGCAGAGGGTGCCATTGATGCCGCCAATATATTGAAGCCATCCTTGGCGCGTGGTGAGATCCAATTGATCGGAGCTACTACCAGAGAAGAATACCGCAAATATATCGAAAAGGATGCGGCGTTAGAGCGCAGGTTCCAGCCGGTAGAGGTCAATGAGCCGGATGAAGCAGGGGCTTTGGATATTTTGAAAGGACTCAGACCTTGTTATGAAGAGCATCATCAGGTACAGATCACGGACGGAGCACTGGTGGCAGCCGTTAAAATGACGGAGCGTTATGTCAATGACCGCTTTTTGCCGGATAAGGCGATCGATGTGATCGATGAAGCATCTGCCAGAGCCGGATTAAGTGTATATTTGCCAACGCCGGAGCTTAGTAAGTTAGAGGCATCGAAACGTGAATTAGATCAGCAGAAAGAAGATGCGATCATTGCAGAGGATTTTGCGCTTGCCGGAGAGATCAAAAGACAGCAGAAAGAGTTGCAGCTAACGATTGATCAGATGCACGCGCAGGCAGATGCCAAACGCCAGAAAAATAAACTGGTCGTTACGGAAAATGAAGTGGCAGAAGTGATCGCTGACTGGACAAAGATTCCGGTACAGAAATTACAGGAAGCAGAGACAGAGCGATTGAAACATTTGGAAGAAATACTGCATGAGAGAGTCGTTGGCCAGGAGGAAGCAGTAAAAGCGGTTGCCAAGGCAGTGCGCCGTGGACGCGTAGGAATGAAAGATCCGAATCGTCCGATCGGTTCTTTCCTGTTTTTGGGGCCAACCGGTGTCGGTAAGACAGAGCTTTCTAAGGCACTTGCAGAAGCAGTATTTGGACAGGACAATGAGATCATTCGCGTTGACATGTCAGAATATATGGAGAAACACAGTGTTTCTAAGATGATCGGTTCACCTCCGGGATATGTCGGATATGAGGATGGCGGACAGCTCAGTGAAAAAGTACGCAAGCGTCCATACTCGGTCGTATTGTTTGATGAGATCGAAAAGGCACATGGCGATGTGTTTAACATTTTGCTGCAGATATTGGAAGATGGTCATGTGACGGATGCACAGGGACGCAAAGTCAGCTTCAAAAATACGATCATCATCATGACGTCTAACGCAGGAGCAGGACGTATTGTATCACCAAAACATTTAGGATTTGGTACAGGCGAGGACGAGAATGCCGATTATCAGAAGATGAAAGAAAGTGTTATGGAAGAGGTCAAGAGGATCTTCAAACCGGAATTTATCAACCGAATTGATGAGATTTTGGTATTCCATACTTTGACCAAAGAAAACATTGAGCAGATCGTTCGTATTTTGCTGCGTGGCTTAAACAAACGTTTACAGGAACAGATGAGCATGGAACTGATCGTTTCCGATGCGGCTGTCGCACATTTGGCGGAGAGCGGCTTCGACAAAACGTACGGTGCAAGACCGGTAAGACGCAGTATCCAGACAGAAGTTGAGGATGAACTGGCCGATCGAATGTTGGACGGAGAATTCGCTGCGGGTGACAAAATTTATGTGGATTGTTCACAAAAAAAACTCACCTTTTCCAAAGAGTAGCGGTGGAAAAATGAGGGCAAATGTGATATAATTGTCTACAACAGATATTCAGATAAATCGCACTTCCAAATGTGCGATAGATAACAGATTGATTACACACTTAGGAGGATTATATTATGGCGGGGATTACAGATTTGATCTGCAAGACGGCAGATGGTAAGTTGAGCTTTGGTAATTTTGATTTGGACAGCAAGCAGAAGCGTTCAGATTTTCCTTTTGAGGGGGATCTGTACAAGGTAAAGACTTTCAAAGAGATTACCAAATTAGAGCGTAACGGTATGTTTGTTTATGAATCTGTACCTGGAACAGTTGTAACAGATATGTCTGCGACAGAGCAGGAAGTTACTTTCAAGGTAGAGGGATGGGAAGATTCATCGATCACATTGGAACTTGAGCCGGAGATGGAATATGCAGTTACGATCTCTGGAACAGACATTGGCAAGATGAAGACCAATCTCGGTGGCAAGTTAGTACTCAGCATTGAGATGGATCCGGATCAGAGTTATGATGTGAAAGTGGTTAAAATGTAGTCTTTATTCTAAGGGCGCATAGTACAGATATGTTTTTCTGCGGCAGGAGACAGCATGCAGAAAGCATGGGTGGTTTAATATGGCAAAAGGAAAACAAAAAACAACGTTTTTCTGTAAAGAATGTGGATTTGAATCTCCAAAATGGCTAGGACAATGTCCGGGATGCAAGGAATGGGATTCCTTTGTGGAAGAGCCGGTCGTAAAAACGGCTGCCGGTCGTTCCGTCACGGTGACGGAACACCGGGAACCGTCGAAATTGTCCGAGATCGTTACCAACGATGAGGTACGTACCTTAACTGGGATCGGAGAGCTGGACCGTGTATTGGGCGGTGGCATAGTGACCGGTTCGCTTGTGTTGGTAGGCGGTGATCCGGGGATAGGCAAATCCACTTTGCTTTTACAGATGTGTAAACAGCTTGCAGAGGCAGGCAAAGATGTATTGTATGTATCCGGTGAGGAATCGGTCAAACAGATCAAGATGCGTGCAGATCGTCTTGGAACTTTTCAAAAAGAACTATTTTTGCTGAGTGAGACCGATCTGGATATTGTGACGGAAGTGATCGGTCGGAAAAAGCCGGAGATCGTGATCATTGACTCGATTCAGACTATGTATCGTGAAGAGATCGGATCTGCACCGGGAAGTGTCAGTCAGGTTCGAGAGACGACGAGTACGCTGATGCGGCTTGCTAAAAGTCTTCCGGTTTCTATCTTCATTGTAGGACACGTAACCAAAGAGGGAGTTGTAGCAGGACCTCGTGTATTAGAGCATATGGTCGATACTGTTTTGTATTTTGAAGGAGATGGAGGTGCTTCTTACCGTTTCCTGCGTGGTGTCAAAAACCGTTTCGGTTCTACGGATGAGATCGGCGTTTTTGAAATGCGTGGCAACGGATTGGTAGAAGTGCCAAATCCGTCCGAGTATATGTTAGCGGGTAAGCCAAAACAGGCGCCGGGTTCGATCGTGGTATGCTCTATCGAGGGTACCAGACCGATCTTGATCGAGGTGCAGGCACTTGTATGTCAGACGAACTTTAATATGCCGAGACGAACTTCTACCGGTACGGATTATAATCGTGTGAATCTGCTGATGGCAGTCATTGAGAAACGGATGGGTGTTCGCATGGGCGATTGTGATGCCTATATCAATGTGGCAGGCGGCATGCGGATCCATGAGCCGGCATTGGATCTTGGTATCATATTGGCGCTGCTTACAAGTTATCGGAATCAATCGTTGGACGATGAGACGATCTGCTTTGGTGAAGTGGGACTGGCGGGCGAAGTGCGTGCGGTCAACATGGCAGAGCAGCGTGTGTTAGAGGCGGCGAAGCTGGGATTTAAGCGTTGCATTCTGCCTAAAGTAAATTGCAGGCAATTAGCACTTACGAAAGAGCAGACGAGAGGATTGGAACTGGTTGGGATTGAGAGCATTCATGAATTGTTGGAGGTGTTCTGATGCTTGAAGAAACGGCGGTATCATCTGCAAAGATTATGGAGCGCATGGAAGCGACACTTGGCAATCTGGAGCAGATGTCTTATGATACGATCAACACAACAGATCAACTTGTTACATTGTTGGGTAAGGCGCGAGATTACAATATGCAGATGCGTGACGGAACAGAAGCAGAGAGAGCGGAAGCCAGCAAACAGATGGGCGTTATGCTGGACAGGCTTTTGAATATTTCATTCTTGTTGAACAATCTTTCCCATCAATTAGAAAATGAAACAGCGTACCAGCGTGAAACTTCTTACGCAATATGTCAGATTATTGATTTTTTATATGGAATGACAGATATAGAGCCTACTGTATGAGTACAGCAGGCTCTTATGCAGTCGACAAGCTAACCTGTTCTGACGTCAGAGAACTAAAATAATTGTCACAGAACGCAGAGTTATTAGTTGTTGTATTAGGAAAGGAATTTTAACATCATGTTTTTAATGGTTATGGACATGGCTGATTCGCCGAAAGATCAGCGAAAGGTCGTAAAATTGTATGAAAAATATAATCGTCTCATGTATGTGATCGCCTATAATATCGTGCAACACCATGAGGATGCAGAAGACGTCGTATTGGCTGCATGGGAGAGAATTATAAAAAATCTTGATAAAATTTCTAAAATTGATTGTCAGGAAACGAAAGCTTTGATCGTTATAATAGTTGAGAGGATAGCAATAGACTTTTATCGCCGGAATAAGAGAACTCTTTCAAAAATCATCTATAAAGATGATTGCGAGATGTATCCTATTTATGGAATGAAAGATGCAAAGCTGGATGAAGTAGAGATGCATCAGGTGCTACAGAATATTCCCAAAAAATATGCAGAAGTTTTGATCTTGTACTATGTCAATGGCTATAAAAGTCGGGAAATTGCAAGCTTTTTGAACATTACGGAAAGCAACGTAACACAACGCTTATCCCGAGCTAGAAAATTTTTAAGGAAGGAGCTGACAGGCGATGAATGATCAGAAGATTAGAGAAATTTTATCCGCTTATGTTGAGGAAGGAATGCGGCAGCTCAACGAAGAGAAAATGGCAGGTGCAGATCATGTATATTCTCCAAAATATGAGAAGAAGATAAAGAGAATGTTATGGACGGAACAATATTTTGGTAAACATTTGAAACTAGGATATGCTTTACGGTATGCGGCTGTATTTGCTTTGGTTGTACTTAGCATGTTTGCTGCCAATGAGGCAAGTGCGCGTATCTTGAATGTAAATCCGTGGAGATATATTGTGTCATTTTCAAAGGGAAGTAAGATGGAACACAACACATACCAGAAAAAGCCGCAGAAATCACAAGAGCCAGAAAAGACGGTTATTTCGGATTGTCCTAATTATATTCCGACAGGATTTGTGCAAACCGCTGATGACAAGGACGAGGCTGGTGTATACATGGAATGGAATAGGAAACAAAAAGAATATTTGCAGTATACAAGAGTTACATTAGAAGATGGGCTGACAATAGCGTCCGATGGGGCCTATGATCATAAAGAGAAGTTTGTAGTATGTGGCTACAAGGGAACCTATTATACAAAGAAAGATGAGGAATGGGTAATTTGGAATGACAGTCAGTATTATCATAAGATTAATGCAACGCACCTTGCGAACGGAAAAGAGGAATTGCAAAAAATGGCGCAGAGTTTGTATTTGAATAATTAAACGCTCAATCGTATTGTATGAGTGTGAAAAAAATAAAATATTTTGTCAGGATTCTCCCTGTTGATTCGTTATATATATTAGAACGATTAACAGGGAGTTTCTATGTTTAAAAAGGAGCTGGACAACAATAAAAAGCTGGGCGAAAACTGTACAGGCAACGAGGGGATCACATAATCCTACATATCAATTAACCAGTAAGGGAACTTATCGAAGTCATATAACGGCTGTTGTATGGAAGGATGGCAAGTCAGAAAAAGTTGGGGCAAGCAGTGAAAAAAAGGTATACTAAAAATTTTAAAAAAGTTTGTCAGGTTTATTGTGGTTTGTTCGTTATAGTTAATAGAGGGGAGAGATGATGCTGTAATGTGATACAACAGGCTATTTCTTTGCATTAGGCAGAACTATTGCAAAATGCAGAGATAGTATATAGGTATAACAGGGTGGAATCTACGAAAGAAAGGAGATGGTCTATCATGGAACGAATAGTATGGATTAACATATTAAAAAAAGTTCCTACACCGCAAAGGGCAAGCCCATAGGCAGAATAGGAACTCGTATAAAAAAACACAACAATTATAGCATATTTGACTTAATGATGCTATAAAAATCAGCTAATCGGAAGGAGTAAGGTATGTTAAAGCAGGAAATCCGAAGAGTGCTGCATTCTCCATTTTTTTATGTATCTATTATTATACTTGTTTTTGCAGATTTTCCCGTCATGCTGGATCAATTTGAAATGTCCAATGAATTGACTTACCTTGTGGATGTTGGATGGGGAATGGGCTATGGAAGTGTTCTGTATCCATTGCTGTGTGTACTGACGACAGCGGAGAGTTATCTGATGGAATATCGATCCGGGTACCGATATTCCTCTATGTCCAGAACAAGCAAGACGAGATATGCGGTTACGAAGATGGCAGTGGCAATTGGCACAGGAGCAGCCATTGCAGTGCTGTCCCGTCTGCTCTTTTTGGGACTGACGGCATTGATCGTTTATAAGATACATGGACAGGTACTGGTTGGAGGTGAAGATACAATAGAAGCAATGAGTCGTACATCCTTGCTGGTGATACAGAGAAAATATGCGCAGTATCTGATGTTATTCATTTTGGAAGACAGCCTTTATGCCTCGATATTACCGGGGATTGCATTGATTGTTTCGTTGTTTGTAAAAAATCGGTATGTGGTGATGTTGTCTTCTTACATTTATTGTGAGGGGATGGACATGATCTTTATCACACTACAATGGTATTATGGTTCTCCCCTTGTATTGATGAGCACTGGGCGGGCATCCCTCCTGCCATACAAAGGACTGCCATTCCGAGTGATCATGGTACTTTTGTATTGGGTGGTCGAGATGGGAGTGTTTGTATATGGTGTACGTAAACAGACAGAGTGAGAGGAGATAAGAAGATGCGTTATATTTGCAGAGACTATTTTCAAAGGACAGTCTGTAGTGGCCGTTTTGTGCTGCTTGTACTGCTTGTATGGATCTCTTTGTGCAGTTTCTTTAGAGAGTTTGTGGAGCAGTTATCTGAAATGCATTGTCGGGTGGGAGCGTTGGAGATCTTTCCGGCATGGGCGTTTTGCGGTGGGGGAGTGAGTACCTATTTTATATTATTCATTTTTTTGATATTGGCATATCCGCAATGGGATGGAGCGGTGAATCGTCTGGCCAGGCAGGGCAGGAAAATATGGCTGTTATCGCAGTACTGTTATGTCGTTATGACATCGGTGATCTATTATTTGGTTGTTACCGTTGGTTTTATTATCGCTTTATTTCCAGTGGTGGATTGGAAAAACAGATGGAGCAGTTTTTACTGGAAAGCAAGTGATCCGAAGACAGGTTTTGATTTTGCAACAGGATTAAAATATAATCTTTCCTGTACATACAGCCGCAAGATTATGAAAATCGGTACACCGTTGAAGGTGTGGGGGTTGACTTTTTTACTGGTAGTCTTGGCATCTATCTTTTTAGGGATGTTAGTAGTAACATTTAATATTTGGTTCCGGCGTGGTACGGGAACAATTTTAGGTATTTTTGTGATTGTTTTTTATTATATCATGGATTGGATTCCTTTATTTTTTGATAACAAATTTGCACAGTTTGATGGGTATAAGCAGATACAGAACATGTTATGGCGGTTGGAACCGTATCTGAGTCCCTTGTACCAGACGGATGTGTATGGGTTGACATTGCGCAAGGCTCGGCCGGTGATGGAACGGGTAGAGATTGCTGCAGTCTACTATATTGTACTGGCCGTTGTTGTATTCGTGATGGGACTGAGGATGGTGCGCAAGGTGGATCTGAGTAAAGATTAGCTGTGTGATGATATAGATTGATAGAAAGGTATGGTGATTACTGTGGACAATATCATGGTAAAAGTAGAGGGACTTAGCAAAGAGTTTCGGGGAGAAATGATTCTGCAGGATGTAAATATAACATTGGAGAGGGGTAAGATTTATGGCCTTGTAGGAATGAATGGAAGTGGTAAGACGGTATTTATGAAGTGCCTTTGCGGTTTCTTGAAGCCGACAACCGGAAAAGTTACGGTGGATGGCAAAGAAGTCGGGAAGGAGATTGACTTTCCACAAGATTTGGGCCTAATGATCGAAACACCGGGATTTATACCGTATATGTCAGGCAAGAGTAATCTGAAAAATCTTGCGCTGATACGCAATCAGATCGGAAACCACGAAATTGAGGAGGCTTTGCGGTCTGTAGGTCTTGATCCGAATTTAAAGAAACATGTATCAAAGTATTCACTTGGTATGCGTCAGCGTCTTGGAATTGCACAGGCGATCATGGAGAAACCACGGCTGTTGATCTTGGATGAGCCATTTAATGGGCTGGATGTACAAGGGGTTAAAGATATCAGAGAATTGCTGATGTCACTGCAGAAGCAGGGAGTGACGATATTGCTGGCATCGCATTACGATGAGGATATTCGTACGTTGTGCGAAGAGGTATATCTTGTAAGAGAGCATCGCATACGAAAGAAGGAAGAGAGCGATGGAGCAGAAAAATAGGATAGATCATTATAAAATTCAGAGTGTGCTGCTATGGTTTGGGATCTGTTTTTTGTTACAGATCCTCTTGCTTCTGATGCAGGAATTTCAGTACGATGGAGAACATTATCAGCCGTTATTGTATCTCTTTGGCAAGAAATATGGGAAGAATGCTTTTTATGCGACATCAGAAACCATGATGTTTCTGACGCAGTTGACATACTGTATCATGGTAATTCGCAGGATTGCAAAAAAAAGAGAAGAGAATGCATATATGATAATACCAAGGTATAAGAGCTTTCGAGCGTATTATGGAAGTGTATATCGAGAGTTGGTAGGGTACACTTTTTTGTATCAGACGGCAGTTTTAACAGGGAGTATAGTGGGATATAGGCTTGTTTGGTACACTCATCATGTGCAGGCTTTTGACGAAAGACAGTTTTTGGGATCACAGGTATGTATGCTTATGGGAGAACTGTTTTTCGGAGCAGTTATGTCGATTTTTATTCTGCGTTGGAATGCACTTCGTGGAGCGATAGTGATCTATCCGGGCATTCCAATGATTTCATATTACCTGGGAAGTTCATTGCCGGTTAAATGGAGTAATTTGCTGCCGGGAAACTGGCTGATGGCAGCGCGAAGCAATTTAGTTTCAAAGGGTGGATATTCGATGGCGGCTGCGTTATTTGTGGAATTGCTGTTGTTCGTGATATGCAGTTGTCTATTGGTCAATATGCGGCCAGGATTTGGGAAAAAATGAAGTAGGGCTATTTCTTCAACAAATCCTACATTTGAAACACGCAATAAGTTTTTTAATGACTGATACCAGTGTGAGGTGTCCCATCCAAAAATTGATGATACCTTTCTAGATCGGGACATCTCCGACAATTCTTCAGGCATGTATTCATCAAAGACTTAACAAAATTAGAAATCACGTTTTTGGGGTGGTCGTGGTCCCATATATTGATAAAAGTAAGTTTTCATCATTCCGTTATAGATTTTGCGGTTTTTGGTTGCTTTCTTGCCAATATAACGTTCCGCCTGCTCGAAAGCAGTGATCAGATACATCGACCAACTGTCGAGGCGGTTATAAGCCTCGCCGATCTCGCGGTACAAAGCGGGCATTTCCGATTCGGAATCCAAACGCTGTCCGTAAGGTGGATTGGTGATGATGAAGCCATATTTTTTGCGGTGGCTTAATTCCTTCACCGGACGCTGTTGGAAATGGATCAGGTGATCTACTTCCGCTAAACGGGCATTTTCCATCGCAGCGGCAATAGCATCGTGGCTGATATCGTAGCCTTGGATATCCATGGCTACGTCGCGCAAGATCTGGCTTTCGGCCTCGTCAATGGCATCATACCAATGATTTTTTGGAATGAGATGTGTCCAGTGCTCTGCGGTAAAGCTGCGGTTCATGCCTGGTGCGATGCGTGCGCCGATCATGGCAGCTTCGATTGGAAAAGTTCCACTGCCGCAAAATGGGTCAACCAGAATACGGTCTTTTTTCCAAGGAGTCAATAGGATCAGTGCTGCAGCCAAAGTCTCTGTGATCGGTGCCTTGACAGTGGCGCGTCGATAGCCACGCTTATGCAGAGAATCTCCCGATGTGTCCAGACATACGGTTACTTCATCTTTCATCAAAGTGACGCGGACCGGATAATCATTGCCCTCTTCTGAAAACCAAGAAGTATGATATTTTGATTTCATGCGCTCTACCATTGCTTTTTTCATAATAGACTGAATGTCCGATGAACTAAACAGTTTACTCTTGATCGAAGTCGCTTTGGTCACCCAGAAACGACCATCTTCCGGAATATAATGTTCCCACGGAAGTGCCTTTGTCTGTTCAAACAGCTCATCAAATGTTGTGGCATGAAAGCTTCCAACTTTAAGCAAAATTCGCTCTGTTGTACGTAAAAATATATTAGCGCGGCAGATGGCTTGTGCATCACCAAGAAAAGTGACTTTTCCATCTTCGACTTTCTGAATTTCGTATCCGAGATCCAAAATTTCCCGTTTTAACACAGCCTCCAGTCCAAAATGACATGGGGCGATCAATTCAAATTGTTCCATATGATATGTTAATCCTTTCTGCATTGGCAATAGTTGTATCCAGTATACTGAATAATGGGGAGAATAGCAAATAAAATCCGCATGTTGATACTTGACTAATAGAGGGCAAAACGCATATACTTTTAAGATATGGGTAAATGCAGGCATGGAGGATTTGTAATGCAACAAGAACAAAAAAGAATGAATATATTGAGTTATCTGAAAGGGTACAAAAAAGAATGTTTTTTGAGCCCATTATTTAAGCTGTTAGAGGCTTGTTTTGATCTGACAGTGCCGCTTGTGATGGCAGCGATCATTAATAAAGGAATTGCCAGGCATGACAGCGAATATATATTGCGCTATGGCGGGGTGTTGATCCTGCTTGCGCTGGTCGGTCTGACCTGCTCGATCACGGCACAATATTTTGCAGCAAAGGCGGCGGTTGGATTTGCGGCAAAGCTGCGGCATGGATTGTTTGCAAAGATTGAGAGTATTTCTTTCCGCGAAATGGATGAGATCGGTACTTCGACCATGATCACCCGTATGACTAGCGATATTAACCAGATCCAGTCAGGAACGAATATGGTACTGCGTCTGCTTTTGCGCTCGCCATTTATCGTGTTCGGTGCGATGGTTATGTCGTTTACGGTAGATGTAAAGGCGGCAGTGGTATTTGCAATCGTTATTCCGTTACTTGCGATCGTCGTTTTTGGTATCATGTTGATCACGATGCCGTTATACCGTAAAGTTCAGGAAAAACTGGATCATGTATTGGGAAGGGTTCGTCAGAATCTTACCGGTGTGCGCGTGATCCGAGCTTTTCATAAAGAGCAGGATGAGATCACCCGTTTTTCCGATGAAAATAATGCATTGACGAGAATGCAGTTAATGGTAGGACGTATTTCGGCGCTAACAAATCCGGTAACATATGTGATGATCAACGTAGCACTTGTTCTACTGTTGTGGAAAGGTGCAGTTCGTATTGACAGTGGACACATTTTACAGGGCGATATGGTTGCTTTGGTTAATTATATGTCACAGATTTTGGTAGAGCTGATCAAGATGGCCAATTGTATCGTTTTGGCGACCAAAGCAGTTGCCTGTGGAAAGCGTTTGCAGTCGGTATTTGATATGGATTCTTCGTTGAAGATAGAGGGAGAAGCAGAACCGTTACAGCAGGATGGTGCGGCTGCCGTGACGTTTGACCATGTGACGATGAGTTATCAGGGTGGAGGAGATGCAGCTTTAGAGAATTTGAACTTTGAGGCGAAGCCCGGACAGACGATCGGCATCATTGGTGGAACCGGTTCCGGTAAATCTACTCTGGTAAACTTGATCCCTCGTTTTTATGATGTATCAGAGGGCGCAGTCCTTATTGATGGACAAGATGTTCGTTCGCTGCCTCTTGATGATCTGCGTCAGTCGGTAGGTATCGTTATGCAGAAAGCGGTGTTATTTCAGGGAACGATCTACGATAATATTTTGTGGGGGAACGAGGATGCGACCGAAGAAGAGGTAATACAGGCGTTAAAGGATGCACAGGCATGGGAGTTTGTCAGTGCGAAAGAGCAGGGAATCTATACGAAAGTTGAGCAGGGCGGCCGAAATCTTTCCGGTGGTCAGAAACAGCGCCTCAGCATTGCCAGAGCGCTGGTACGCAGACCACGTATTTTGATCTTGGATGACAGCACATCGGCATTGGATTATGCAACGGATGCAAAACTGCGCAAAGCGATCCGTGAACTAACTTATCATCCGACAACGTTTATTGTTTCTCAGCGTACTTCTTCCATTTGTTATGCGGATGAAATTATTGTGTTGGATGATGGAGAAGTGGTTGGCATTGGAAACCATGAACAATTGATGGAACAGTGTCCGGTATATCAAGAGATACATCAGTCCCAGTTTCAGGACAGAAAGGAGGCGTAACGGATGGATAAAGATACGATTCGAACAATACTTTGTTATATTCGTAAACACACCTTTTTGGTGGTATTATCGTTGGTACTCGCTGCAGTGACAGTCGTTAGTACGCTGTATCTGCCAATCCTTACAGGACATGCGATCGATTGCATGATTGCAAAAGGGAAAGTGGATTTTGCTGCGCTTCGTCCCATTCTGGAGAAGATGATCGTTACGCTTGCTATTACGGGATTTTCGCAGTGGCTTATGAATGTGTGCAACAATCGCATTACGTATCTGGTTATGCGTGAGATCCGTGAGGATGCCTTTCATCACATTCATGATCTGCCATTGAAATATTTAGATGGACATCCATCCGGTGATATTGTCAGCCGTGTGATCGCAGATGTCGATCAGTTTGCGGATGGTCTGCTGCTTGGCTTTACGCAGGCATTTACCGGAGTGCTTACGATACTTGGCACATTGTTATTTATGCTGCGCGAAAATATATGGATCACGTTAGTCGTTGTACTGGTAACGCCACTTTCCTTTTTCGTGGCAGGATTTATTGCCAAAAAGACACACCGTATGTTCTTAAAACAGTCTGAAACAAGGGGTGAACAGACGGCGTTTATTGATGAAATGATCGGCAATCAGCGCGTGGTTCAGGCGTATAGTTATGAGCAAAAAGCGATGGAGCGGTTTGATGATATTAATGATCGGTTGGAGAAGTGGTCACTGCAGGCGACCTTTTTCTCCTCGACCGTGAATCCGTCTACACGTTTTGTCAACAATCTGGTGTATGCCGGTGTTGGCGTTGTCGGCGCATTTGCAGTGCTTCGCGGTGCGATCAGTGTCGGTCAGTTATCTTGTTTCTTAAGTTATGCAAATCAGTATACAAAGCCTTTTAATGAGATATCGGGTGTGATCACCGAGCTTCAAAATGCTATTGCATGTGCTGCGAGAGTGTTTGCGCTGATCGAGGAACAGGAGCAGGAACCGGATACGGAAACACCGAAGAAATTAGAGCATGTGTCCGGCCAGATCGATATCGAGCATGTTGCGTTTTCTTATGTACCATCGCAGCCGTTGATCCGTGACTTAAATCTTTCGGTGAAGCCGGGACAGCGTGTCGCGATCGTGGGACCGACCGGTTGTGGTAAGACAACATTGATTAATCTGTTGATGCGATTTTATGAGGTGAATGAAGGACGGATCCTTGTGGATGGCGTGGATACGCGCCAAATGACCAGAGGGGATCTGCGAACCGGTTTCGGTATGGTGCTGCAGGATACTTGGATCAAGGATGGAACGATTTTTGATAATATTTGTATGGGTAAGTCGAACGCAACGAGAGAAGAAGTGATCGAGGCGGCGAAGTCGACACATGCGCATAGCTTTATTCGTCGTTTGCCGAACGGTTATGATACCGTGGTCAAAGAGGATGGTGATAACTTAAGTCAGGGTCAGAAACAGCTTTTATGTATTACGCGTGTTATGCTGTCAAAGCCATCTATGCTTATATTGGATGAGGCTACTTCTTCTATTGATACACGTACAGAAATACGTATTCAGAGGGCGTTTGCCAAATTGATGGAAGGACGCACCAGCTTTATTGTGGCTCATCGTTTGTCTACGATCCAAAATGCCGATATTATTTTGGTCATGAAAGATGGTAATATTATTGAGCAGGGTAACCATGAAAGCCTGATGGCAGCCGGAGGGTTTTATAAAGAATTGTATAATAGCCAGTATGCATAACACATAAGAAATACAAGCTTCCTTGTATTTCTTATGTGTATTGCATATTTGAGCGGAGCTCAAATTTGATAACTAGCGAAAGGTAAGAAATATAAGCTTCCTTGTATTTCTTATGTGTATTGCATATTTGAGCGGAGCTCAAATTTGATAACTAGCGAAAGGTAAGAAATACAAGCTTTCATGTATTTCTTATGTGTATTGCATATTTGAGCAGAGCTCAAATTTGATAACTATTTTTATTTTATAGAAAAATACTTTTACAGTAGCGTTATGCAATGCAAAGCGCAGGCTTTGTTTTTTACATTTATAGGAATGAGGTTTTTTATGTCACGTAAGATTTTAGCATTAGATTTAGATGGAACATTAACGGATTCGAACAAAGAGATCACGCCACGCACAAAGGAAATGATCGCTAAAATGCAGGAGCAGGGTCATATCGTTGTGCTGGCAAGTGGAAGACCGACTCCGGGTGTTCAAAGGGTAGCGGATAAGTTGCATCTTTCGGAGATGGGAGGATATATGCTTTCCTATAATGGGGCAAGAGTACAGGATTGCAAAACGGGAGAAATTCTGTTTCAGCAGACGATGCCACTGGATATGATCCCGATCTTATTCGATGAGGCGAAAGAGCATCAGATTGGAATGATGACGTATCAGAATGGAAAGATCATTTCCGGGGAGATCGTTGACGAATACATGGGACTGGAGTCCCGGATCAATGGATTGGAAATATGTCCTTTCGCGGATCCGGCAGCGCAGGTCACAACGCCGGTCAATAAGTGTCTGGGGACGGCAGATCCGGAACATGCAGCACGGTTAGAAGTCCTTTTCCGAGAAAAGTATGGAGACCGTATTGACGTAGGACGCTCCGAGCCGTTTTTCTTAGAGCTTTTACCGAAACATGTGGATAAGGCGGCGTCTCTTGGCAAATTGTGTGAAGCACTGGGTCAGACTAAAGAGGACCTGATCGCTTGTGGGGATGGGTTTAATGACCGTTCTATGATCGCATTTGCAGGGATTGGGGTAGCAATGGCAAATGCGCAGGATGTTGTTAAAGAAGTGGCTGATTATGTAACATTGTCCAATGATGAAGATGGTGTTGCACATGTCATAGAAAAGTTTATTCTTGCAAAGGCAAATTGCGGATGAAACAATTAACTTTATCCAAGCCAAATGTATTTGCAGGGTGTTTAGAATTGCAATGATTTTTGAAATGACAATTGAGTAAAAAAGGAGTGTAGAATTAGTATGAAAACATCAGATTTTGCGTATGATCTTCCGGAAGAATTGATCGCACAGGATCCACTTTCTGACAGAGCGTCTTCCCGTTTGATGATTTTGGATAAACAGACCGGGGAGATTACGCATCGCATATTTCACGATATCACAGAATACTTAAAACCGGGGGATTGTCTCGTGTTGAATGACACGAAGGTGATTCCGGCGAGATTGATCGGAGAACGTGAAGAAACAGGCGGCAAGGTTGAGGTACTGCTGCTTAAACGTGGTGAGGATAATGTTTGGGAGACCTTAGTGAAACCGGGCAAAAAGGCCAGACCTGGTACCAGGCTTGTCTTTGGTGGAGGCCTGTTACGGGCAGAAGTTGTTGATATTGTGGAAGAGGGAAATCGTTTGATCCGCTTCGAGTACGAGGGGATTTTTGAAGAGATCCTTGATCAGTTGGGACAGATGCCACTGCCACCTTATATTACACATAAGCTGGAGGATAAAAATCGTTATCAGACTGTTTATGCGAAATATGAGGGATCTGCGGCAGCGCCGACGGCAGGTTTGCATTTTACCACAGAATTATTGCAGCAGATCGAACAGATGGGTGTATCGATCGCGCGCGTGACACTGCATGTCGGACTGGGAACATTCCGCCCGGTCAAGGTTGATGATGTGGAACAGCATCATATGCATACGGAATTTTATCGTGTTACGAAGGAAGCAGCGGATCAGATCAATCAGACAAAACAGGCGGGCGGCCGCATTATTTGCGTTGGGACGACCAGTTGCCGTACGATAGAATCTGCAACCGATGACAACGGCGTCATACATCCGGGAGAGGGTGATACGAGCATCTTTATTTATCCGGGTTATCGATTTAAGATGTTAGACTGTCTGATCACTAACTTTCATTTACCGGAGTCAACGCTGCTTATGTTGGTTTCTGCGTTGGCGGGTAAGGAACATATTATGGCAGCTTATGAAGAGGCGGTAAAAGAACGTTATCGATTCTTTTCCTTTGGAGACGCGATGTTTATTTCATAGAAATGGAGGATTAGTTATGAAGAAGATGTTATTTGTGTATAATCCGATGGCGGGTAAAGAACAGATCAGTACGCATCTATCAAATATTGTGCAGGTGTTTTGCAAGGCATCTTTTGAAGTGACGATCTTTGCGACAGCAGGCCCGAAAGATGCGACTCGTATTGTAGAAGAGCGTGGCACGGAATATGATTATATTGTGTGTTCCGGTGGCGATGGTACGATGAACGAAGTCGCAACCGGGCTGATGTCTTTAGAACAAAAACCGGTCTGTGGGTACATTCCGGCAGGAACTGTAAATGATTTTGCATCGAGCTTAAGCATTCCGAAGGTGATGGAAGAGGCAGCGTCTTTGGTGGTTAACGGAGAAGTGTTCCATTGTGATCTCGGACAGTTTAATGAGAAATATTTCACGTACGTTGCAGCTTTTGGTGCATTTACAGAAGTTTCTTATCAGACACCGCAAGAGCTTAAAAATGCGTTGGGAAAAACAGCATATTTTGTGGAGGCATTGAAACATATTGCAGAGATTAAGGTGCATCATATGAAGATCATCTATGATCAAGGCGTGATCGAAGATGATTTTTTGCTTGGACTGATCAGCAATTCTGAATCCGTGGCAGGATTTAAGGCATATCAAAACCGCGACATTAAAATGGATGATGGCTTATTAGAGGCACTGTTTATTCGTAAGATCAAAAATCCGGTGGAATTGCAGCTTGTCATCAACTCCTTGCTGACCAAAAATCTGGATTCCGAACAGTTGCTCACGATCAGCTCCAGTCATTTTCATATTGTGAGCGATGATAATATTCAGTGGACGTTAGATGGTGAGGACGGTGGATATTTTGATGAAGTAGATCTGCAATGCCATAAACGCGTACTGCCCATCATATGCGAACCCGCTGCAGTAGCAGGCATATCAACACAATTTTAAGGTTGTTTGAGGGAGTGCGAATGGGATGATATAGAGTTTAGTGGAGGAGATTTATGCAATACTATTTTGCTCCGTTGGAGGGGATTACCGGTTATTTGTATCGGAATATTCATCATAAACATTTTCCGGGGATAGACAGATATTATTCACCGTTTGTTGTGACGAGAGATGGCGGGATTATGAAACGCAAAGAGCTGCGCGATATTTTACCGGAAAATAACAGAGAGGTTACGTTGATCCCGCAGATCCTTACCAATCATGCAGAGAATTTTTTGTGCGCTGCAGAGACAATGTATGAACTTGGTTATCAGGAAGTAAATTTGAATCTCGGATGTCCTTCCGGCACTGTGACAGGCAAGGGGAGGGGATCCGGTTTTTTGAAATGGGAAAATCGCAGTAAGCTGCAGCATTTCTTGGAAGAGATTTATCAATACGCCAAGCCAAAGATTTCGATAAAAACAAGAATTGGCTGGGAAGATCCGGAAGAGTTTACGGACTTATTGCAGTTATATAACACATTCCCAATTTGTGAATTGACGATTCATCCGCGAACCAGAACGGAGATGTACCGGGAGGGCGTACACCGGGAAATATTTAGGCAGGCATATAAGACAAGCGTGAATCCGGTGTGTTATAATGGAGATATAAAAACAGAAGATGATGTCCGTGAATTGGGACAGGAATTCCCGCAACTTTCGTCTGTTATGATCGGACGGGGATTGCTTTCTAACCCTGGTCTTGTCAGTGGAATTGTGGGGAAGGATACCGGCAAGCAGGAGTTAGAAGCATTTTATTATGAGTTGTTTGATGCGTACCAACAGGAACTGTCCGGGGACGTGCATTTGTTACATAAGATGAAAGAGCTGTGGATTTTTATGGCACCGCAGTTTACGGAGCATGAAAAGTATCTCAAGCAGATCAAAAAGAGCCGTAAATTATCGGAGTATGAAACCGTTGTTCGAAAGTTATTTTATGAACAGGAGTTGGCTTAACGAAGGGAGGGCTTTCTTTATGGGGAAATTTCAGAGAGTATTTGTCATTGTATTGGATTCTTTAGGGTTTGGCGCAATGCCGGATGCAGAGCAGTACGGCGATAGCAATGTGGATACCATTGGACATATTGCTGAAAAGATGCAGCTTCATATACCGAATCTGCAGAAACTTGGCGCAGCAAATATCCGACCGATCAATGGAGTAGCGTCCGTTACGGAACCTTTGGCTAAGGTGACAAAATTGTGTGAAAAAAGCCACGGCAAGGATACGATGACCGGGCATTGGGAGATGATGGGACTATATATTACCAAGCCATTTAAAACATTTACGGACACCGGATTTCCATCGGAGCTGATCGCAGAACTTGAGAAACAGACCGGACGAAAGATCATTGGGAATAAGAGCTGCAGTGGTACGGTGATCCTGGATGAACTGGGCGAAGAAGAGATTAATGAGGGACATTTGATCGTTTATACATCGGCCGATTCGGTGCTGCAGATCTGCGGTAACGAGGAGACGATGGGACTTGACACGCTATACCATTATTGCGAGATCGCAAGAGAACTTACGATGCGTGATGAATGGAAGGTGGGGCGTGTCATCGCAAGACCATACGTTGGCAAAAAGCGTGGGGAGTTTGTGCGTACTTCTAATCGACACGACTATGCGTTGAAGCCGTTTGGCAGAACGGCATTAAATGCGTTAAAAGATGCCGGTCTGGATGTCATCTCTGTTGGAAAGATTTTTGATATCTTTGATGGAGAAGGTCTGACAGAATCCAACAAATCCAAAAGTTCTGTGCATGGTATGGAACAGACCATCGATATTGCAAAGCGCAATTTCAAGGGATTATGTTTTACCAATCTGGTGGATTTTGATGCGCTGTGGGGCCATCGCCGTAATCCGATCGGTTATGGAGAAGAGATAGAACGGTTTGACAAGAAACTTGGTGAATTGCTGGAAGTTTTGCGGGAAGATGATCTTGTGATCCTGACAGCGGATCATGGCAACGATCCGACTTACACCGGAACCGATCATACGAGAGAAAAGGTACCGTTTATTGCATACTCACCGTCGATGAGGCAGGGAGGCAATTTGCCGGAGCAGCAGACGTTTGCAGTGATTGGAGCAACGATCGCAGATAATTTTGGAGTAGAGATGCCGGAAGGAACAATAGGACATTCAATATTACAAATTTTGTAACCAAAAATGATATTTTTAACATGATAGCGATGCTATGATAATAGCCATCGCTATAGTTTCTTGATGGCAGGATTCACTATATAGTGGCTGCAAAATATAATTAGACCATTAATATAATAAGCAATATGTGGTTGTGCGAGATAATGAGGGATGGGAAGTTTGAATTATAAACATGTTGCAGCAGAAATGAGGTATGATGGAATGAACAAGAATTTATTTGCGGTAACGCCACCGATGGGGTGGAACAGTTACGATTATTATGATACCGGTGTTACGGAGGAACAGGTTAAAGCGAATGCGGATTACATGGCAAAGTACTTAAAACAGTATGGCTGGGAATATATTGTCGTTGACATTGAGTGGTACAGTTATGATGCAGGCAGTCAACGAGATCGTTACCAGTATATACCATTTTGGGATGTTGCCATGGATGAGTATTCCAGATTGATGCCGTGCGAGCAGCGTTTTCCATCGGCGGCGGGTGGCAAGGGATTCGCACCTCTTGCACAATATGTCCATGATCTGGGGCTTAAATTTGGTATACACATTATGCGTGGAATACCGAGAAATGCAGTGCATGCGCACGCTAAGATCTTACATTCCACCCACACGGCAAATGAGATCGCACAGCCGAATAACATTTGTGAGTGGAATCCGGATATGTATGGAATTGATCCGGCGGCAGAAGGAGCGCAGGAATATTATGATTCTCTGCTTGCGTTGTATGCTCAGTGGGGTGTTGATTTCATCAAATGTGATGACATATGCCGTATGGATATGCCGACAGCCAAAGAAGAAATACGAATGTTGTCGGAGGCGATTGAAAAATGCGGTCGGCCGATTGTTCTTAGCTTGTCCCCGGGACCGGCTAAGATTGAGGAAGCGTGGTATTATGAAACGCATGCGAATATGTGGCGTATCACAGATGATTTTTGGGATGACTGGCAGTTACTTGTGCCAATGTTTGAACGTTGCGAGCTTTGGCAGAGCCATGTGACCAAAGGCTGCTATCCGGACTGTGACATGCTTCCGGTCGGTAAGCTTGGAAAAGGCTTTGCGGATGAGCGGGATACTCGTTTTACGAAAGAGGAACAGATTACGATGATGACACTGTGGTCAGTGTTCCGTTCGCCGATGATGATCGGTGCGGACTTGCCACAGCTTGATGACTGGACGAAGTCATTACTGACGAATGCCGACGTATTACATCTGTTGTCTCATTCGTCCGGAGCCAGACAAATGATGCGTGATAACAGACAGGCTGTGTGGTGTACCAAAGATACAGATGGCAAACATACCTACATTGCGGTATTTAATCTGCAGGATCAGGCAGGTGATGTGAGTCTGCCTTGGGATGCGATCGAGCGGTACGGCATTACAGCAAATATAGCGAAGGAATTGTGGAGTGGTGACCAACAGGATCTACGCAATTGTGAGGCAGTGTCAGTAGCTGCTCATGGCGCCAAATTATTCCGTTTATAAGAACAACACGAAACCCCGCATTCTGCATATAATACTATGAACTTTTTCGTATTGGAGATTAGTATATGTGTGGAATTGCGGGATTTTTTGATGGAAATGCAGACTTTACAGCAAATCGTGAAAAGTATGAAAACATATTACAAAAGATGCAGCAAAGTATTTTGCATCGTGGACCGGATGAGCAGGGGATCTACTTAGGAAAACGGGCGGGATTAGCGCATACCAGACTTTCGATCATTGACCTCAAAGATGGCTCCCAGCCTATGAGCAGACGCAGAGGAAAGAATTCTTATCAGATTGTTTATAATGGCGAGATCTATAATGCAGGGGAACTTCGCAAAACGTTGCAGCAGAAGGGATGGCGTTTTCAGACTACATCAGATACAGAAGTGATCTTGTTGGCTTTTTTGGAATATGGGCCGGAGTTTGTCATACGACTTAATGGCATTTTTGCCTTTGCTATTTTGGATGAACGGCATGATACCTTATATTTGTATCGGGATTCTTTTGGAATCAAGCCATTGTTTTATACGCAGCAAAATGGAATGGTACTGTTTGGATCGGAACCCAAAGCGATCCTGTCGTATCCGGGTGTGAAAGCGCAGCTTGATGAGAAAGGATTATGTGAGCTGCTTGGTATGGGACCGGCTCGTATACCGGGGTCGGGATTGTATCATGGATTTTCGGAAGTCAAACCGGGCTGTTATCTGACCGTGAATCGTTATGGCTTGCAAAACAGACAGTATTGGAGATTGTCCAGTCATCCACATGAAGATGATTACGATACGACCATTGCCAAAACAAGACAGATGTTAGTTGATGTCATTGAGCGTCAAATGGTATCGGATGTGCCGATCTGTACTTTTTTGTCCGGCGGGGTGGATTCCAGTGTGGTTTCTGCTGTGTGTGCAGCCAAACTGCGCAGGCAGGGGAAACAGCTTGTCACGTATTCGTTTGATTTTACCGGTAATCAAAAATATTTCAAAGCCAATTCTTTCCAGCCATCTCAGGATCGGCCGTATGTCGACAAAATGGTCGAATACCTGGGATCGGAACATCATTATTTAGAGTGTGATTATCAAACACAGGCAGATCTGCTGTATGATTCTGTGGAAGCGCATGATATGCCATGTATGGCGGATGTAGATTCTTCATTGGTGTATTTTTGCCAGTTGGTCGGTAGACAGCATAAGGTGGTTTTGACCGGAGAATGTGCAGATGAAGTATTTGGTGGATATCCGTGGTTTCACCGGGCAGAATTTTTGCAGAGTGGGACGTTTCCGTGGACGCCGGATCTTGCACCTCGTAAAATGCTATTGTTAGACGAGGTACGTGAGAGCTTGCCGATGGATGCGTTTGTACAGGAAATGTATGACCGGTCGGTACGAGAGGTGACGATCCTTCCCGGAGAAGATGAGATCGAAACGAATCGCAGGCAGATCGGTTATTTGAACATTCGTTATTTTATGCAGACACTGCTCAATCGCATGGACAGAACAAGTATGCATTCCGGACTGGAAGCAAGAGTACCATTTGCCGATCGCACATTGGTTGACTATATATTTAATGTTCCTTGGGAAATGAAAGCCAAAGACGGACTGGTAAAAAATGTGCTTAGGCAGGCTTCGCGGGGACTGTTGCCGGATGAAATATTGTTTCGACGCAAAAGCCCATATCCTAAGAGTTATGATCCGTATTATGAAACATTATTGGGAACAAGACTGCAGCAGGAAATTGAAGACTCGAAAGCGCCGATCCTGCAGATCGTGGATCGAAAAAAAGTACAAAAGTTTATCGACAGCACCAAAGATTATGGAAAACCTTGGTATGGACAGTTGATGGCAGGTCCACAGATGTTAGCATATTTGTTGCAGATTAATTATTGGTTAAAAACGTATTCCGTAGAACTGATCTAGCACAGCGCCGATTAGTTACGTTGCTCAAACTTCGCATATCCGAAACTTTTTGATATGCGAAGTTCGAATTCTTAAGAATTATTAAGATTACGCTGCTATTGTTGACAAGGTAACAGACCTATGGTGTACTAAAGATGTAACTAACGGAAGTTCTGTATAAAGTAGATTGTTTTTTTGTATCTAAAGTATCTATTTTTACATGTGAAAAGCGGCATGGGTAAGGAGGAGCAAATGAAAAAGAAACGAATAAGGAAAGGTCAGGTGATTACTATGAAAGAAATGATCAAAGGGATGGTGTTTGTAGCATTGGCATTGGTCGTAGTATTGGGACTGGAAAGCAGAGTTGATGCTGCGGGCAGGACGGTACGCATTTCAAAAAAGAATTTTCCAAGTAAAGCTGTTCGTGTAGAGTTGAAACAGCGATGGGATGAGGATAGTGATGGGAAACTCAGTCCATCTGAAATCAAGAAGGTAAAATATTTAATTGTTTTTGCGTCAGAGGATGAGAAAAAGACATCACTAAAAGGAATGCAATACTTTTACAATTTGAAGAGTGTTGATTTGGATGTTCAGACGATGAATCATATTGATCTGCGAAAAAATAAAAAGCTGGAGAGCTTGGAAATCTCCGGAAAAAAATTATCCGGTCTAAAATTTTATGGCAGGAACTTGAAAACAGTGGATATCAGTGTAGAGCAATATAAAGGGGATCTTAATTTGAAAAATCTGCCAAAATTAGAAAAAGTCTCTATATCATCGGATGGCAAATATGATAAAATAGACTTATCCGGTTCTAAGGTGCAATCGATTGATATTGGAGATCATTGGACAAGTGTGAAGTATCTTGATTTCTCTAATTGCAAGAGGTTGCAATATGCAACGGTGCAATTGCGTAATCTTGGCAAGATGAAAATGAAAGGTTCTAATGGATTGAAGGCATTGGATTTGGAGACGTATTATCCTGAGGACAGTACAATTCGAAAGGTTGATGTGAGTCGTATGAGAGATTTAGTATCTCTTAATCTGTCCGGAAGTAAAATATCACAATTGTCTGTAAAAAATAATAAGAAATTAGAGGTGTTGAATGTTCACGGTACTAATCTTAAAAAATTGAATCTATCTGTGAATAAAAAGCTGCAGACATTAGATGTTGGCAGTACGAAGATTAAAAAATTGGATTTGTCTGCCAACAAAAAAATACGAGAACTTGATGTAAGCCACACGAAAATTAGAACGTTAAATCTCTCGGCTAACAAAAAAATACGGGAATTTCGTTGCGGAAATAATAGGATAACAAAGATGTTTTCCCTGCCAAATCCGGAACGAGTGGAGCTGTTAGATATCAGCAATACGAAGATGAAAAGCCCTAATTTAAAACGGTATACTGCATTGAAAGAATTATATGCCAACGGTATTTCGGCGACTTCCTTGGATCTAAAAAAATGTCGAAAATTAGAGTACATTTATTTGAACGATACGAAATATTTGAAAAGGTTGGATCTTTCGAAGCAGAAGCTTTTGATCAATGTAGAATTTAGGAGAAGTAATGTAGAAGAGCTTGATATCCGTGCTACTACGAGAGTTTGTGATCAGGATGAGGGAGGACGTGGCATTGGATTTGATGATTGTAAAAAACTTCGTAAGGTTATTCACAACAAAAATTGGCGATATCTGTATTGGTTTCAAAATAGCGCAGAGGCCGAAGGATTGAATGTTATGTGGATTTCCGTATAAATGGTCATTCCTTACAGTGCACAGATCAAAATAATGTTAATAAATGTGAAGAATGTTCTTGAACTGGGCGGTTTGGTGTCGTATAATGATAAAGATGTACCATTATGAGAAAATGTCTGGAGCGCCTGTTGCGACAATAGGTGGCAGGCAAGATCTGCAAAGAAACAGTATAGAACTGGAATTTACAAAATATTTCATTTTAAGGAGGAACAAACTATGAATTTCGGCTATTTTGATGACGACAACAGAGAGTATGTCATCACCAAACCAAACACACCGGCACCTTGGTGTAACTATCTTGGCTCACCGGAGTATGGCGCAATCATTTCGAATAACGCAGGTGGATACAGCTTCGTAAAGAGTGGAGCGAACGGACGTATTTTGCGTTATCACTTCAACAGTGATGATACACCGGGCCGTTATATCTATCTTCGTGATGATGAGAATGGTGACTATTGGTCAGCATCCTGGCAGCCGGTTGGCAAGGACTTAAACGAATATAAGAGCGAAGTTCATCACGGTACTGCTTATACAAAGATGTTTGCAGAGTATGCCGGAATTAAATCAGAGGCAATGTATTATGTGCCATTGAATAAAGTATATGAAGTATGGTGCTGTAAAGTAACCAATACATCAGACAAGCCTAGAAAGATTTCTGTATTCGGTTATGCAGAACTTTCTAACGATGACAATTACAATCAGGATCAGGTAAACCTGCAGTATTCTCTCTGCACGACCAACACCAGCTTCCGCAAGAACAAGATCTATCAGCAGATCAACTTAAACTGGTACAAAGGTCCGGACGGAAGTAATGGTAAAGAGCGTTTCTTCGGTCTGGCAGGACAGCCTGTGACATCTTACAACGGTGATAAGGAAGCTTTCATTGGTTTGTACCATGATTACGGCAATCCGGTAGCAGTAGAGCGTGGTAAATGCGATGGCGTATGCAATTACAACGAGAACAGTTGTGGTGCACTGCATACAGCATTAGAGCTTGCTCCGGGCGAGACAAAGACGATGGCATTCTTACTTGGTAAGTACAAAGAGTCTGATGCAGATAAGATCATTGCTGCATATGAAGATGTTTCCGTATGTGACAAAGAGATCGAGGAGTTAAAGAAATACTGGCATGCTAAGCTTGAGAACTTCAAGATCAATACACCAAGCCCGGCATTTAACAGTATGGTAAATACATGGAATGCATATCAGTGCTTCTTAACCTTTACTTGGTCCAGAGCAGCATCTTTCATTTATTGTGGTGAGAGAAACGGATATGGTTATCGTGATACTGTTCAGGATATTCAGGGTGTTATTCATACTGATCCAGAGGCAGCTTTGGATAAGATCCGTTTTATGTTATCTGCGCAGGTAGATAATGGTGGCGGACTTCCATTAGTTCGTTTTGATCATGAGGAGCGTGCAGGACACGAGGGCACACCGGATGATCCGGATTATGTACGCGAGACAGGCCATCCGGCTTATCGTGCAGACGATGCATTATGGTTGTTCCCGACAGTTTATAAGTACATCTCTGAGACAGGTAATCTGGACTTTATGGATGAGGAGATCACTTGGTCTAATATTGAGAAGAAAGCAACGGTTTATGAGCATTTGCAGAAAGCAATTGATTTCTCAATGAACCATTTGGGACCACACGGCCTTCCGGCAGGATTGCATGCAGACTGGAACGATTGTCTCCGTCTTGGTGCACAGGGTGAGTCTTCTTTCGTAGCATTGCAGCTTTACTATGCATTTACGATCATGCGTTACTTTGCAGAGAAGAAGAACGATACAGAGTATATTGCATATTTGGATAAGACACAGAAAGAGATTGGCGATAAGATCAACGATCTGTGGTGGGAAGATGACCGCTACAATCGTGGATTTAAGGATACCGGCGAATTGATCGGTTCCAAGAACGATCCGGAAGCAAGTATGTGGCTCAATCCACAGACTTGGGCAGTTATCTCCGGTCATGCTTCCAAAGAGCAGGCTGAGATCGCAATGGAATCTGTAGAGCGTGAGTTGAATACCGCTTATGGTGCTAAGGTGATGGCACCATCTTATGTAGATCATTATTTTGATGGCGCATTGGCTGGTTTGTTCCCACCATCAACCAAAGAGAATGGTGGTATTTTCTCTCAGACACAGGGCTGGTTGATCTTGGCAGAAGCTTTGATGGGACATGGTGACAAAGCATTCCAGTATTTTGAGGAAAGTTCACCATCTTCTCAGAACGACAAGGCTGAGATCCGTAAATTGGAGCCATATGTACACGGACAGTACACAGAGGGTGATGAAAGCCCATTCCATGGACGTTCTCATGTACACTGGCTGACTGGAACAGCTTCCACTTGTATGGTAGGCTGCGTTGAGGGTATCTGCGGTATCCGTCCTGATTTAGATGGACTTCGTGTTGCTCCAACGATCCCAAGTGATTGGAAAGAAATGACAATGGAAAAGAATTTCCGTGGCAAGAAAATCGTTATCAAAGTAGAAAATCCGAACGGCGCACAGGCTGGATTTAAGGAGTTCTATATTAATGGTGAGAAGCAGGATGATAATTACATCCCTGCAGACAAGCTTACTGATGTTACAGAAGTAAGAATGGTAATGTAATCACCAAATCCTTAGTTCTTAAGGCGCAGGTATTTGCCTGACATTAAGACATGAAGTGAGTTGGATAGCTGTATACGAGGAAGTGTACAGTGCTTAATAATGCAAAAAAGACGCCTCATGCCTTTGGTATGAGGTGTCTTTTCGTAATGGAGGATGAGGAAATGAGTAGTTATAGTTACGACCCAAAATCATTAAAAGCAGAAGAGTTTATCAATCACGAAGAAATTTTAGAGTCTCTCGATTATGCCGAGAAGAACAAAAATAACAAGGAGCTTCTTCGTCAGATCCTCGATAAGGCAAAACTGGCAAAGGGTATCAGCCATAAGGAAGCGGCTGTGTTAATGCAGTGTGACATTCCGGAAGTTAATGAAGAGATTACAAAATTAGCAATGGAGATCAAAGAAAAGTTTTACGGACAGCGTATTGTCATGTTTGCTCCACTGTATTTGTCAAATTATTGTGTCAATGGATGTACCTATTGTCCGTATCATCACAAAAATAAGCATATTCCTCGTATCAAACTGACTCAGGAGCAGATCCGTGATGAGGTTATCGCATTGCAGGATATGGGACATAAGCGTCTCGCAATCGAAGCGGGCGAGGATCCGGTCAACAATCCACTGGAATATATCTTGGAAAGTATTGAAACCATCTACAGCATTAAGCATAAGAATGGCGCCATTCGTCGTGTGAATGTCAATATTGCTGCTACAACTGTAGAAAATTATACCAAATTAAAAAATGCCGGCATTGGAACGTATATCCTGTTTCAGGAGACATACAACAAAGAATCTTATGAACAGCTTCATCCAACCGGACCAAAGCATGATTACGCTTACCATACAGAGGCGATGGACCGAGCTATGGAAGGTGGCATTGATGATGTCGGACTGGGTGTATTGTTTGGCCTGGAGGGCTATATGTATGAATTGGTCGGCATTTTGATGCATGCGGAACATTTGGAAGCAGCACAGGGAGTTGGCCCGCATACGATCAGCGTACCGCGTATCTGTCCGGCAGATGATATTGACACTGCAGACTTTAGCAATGCAGTACCGGATGAGATCTTTGAAAAGATCGTTGCGGTGATCCGTATTGCGGTACCATACACCGGAATGATCGTATCAACACGCGAGTCACAGCGCACACGTGAAAAAGTGTTGAAACTCGGTATTTCTCAGATCAGTGGAGGGTCCCGTACGAGTGTCGGCGGATATACAGAGCCGGTGCGTGATGACAGTTCAGCGCAGTTTGATGTGAGTGATACAAGAAGTCTGGATGAGGTAGTTAATTGGCTGATGAAGCTTGGCTATGTACCAAGTTTTTGTACTGCCTGCTATCGTGCGGGGCGTACCGGTGACCGTTTCATGTCTCTTTTGAAGTCAGGACAGATTGTAAACTGCTGTCACCCTAATGCGTTAATGACTCTGAAAGAATATTTGGAAGATTATGCATCGCCGGAGACAAAGAAAATTGGTGAAGAATTGATCGCAAAAGAAATCTTAAAAGTACCGAATGAGAAGGTACGTGCCAAAGCAATGGAATATTTGTCTGAATTAAATGATGGGAAAAGAGATTTCCGCTTTTAAGGTGCGCGCAAGTATGCTATAATGAGCCTAAAAACAACCAAAAGATAGGTGGACAATGGAAAAAATAAAGACAGATGTAGTTGTTGTCGGGACGGGTGCTGCAGGATTGTATCATGCGCTGCATCTTCCGAAAGAACTGCAAATATGTATGATAACCAAAGATGAAGTTGATCGGAGTGATTCTTTTTTAGCGCAGGGGGGAATGTGTATGCTGCGTGATGAAGAGGACTATGACGGCTATTTTGAAGATACGATGCGGGCAGGCCATTATGAGAACGATCCGAAATCTGTAGAGATCATGATACGTTCTTCGAGGCAGATCGCTAAGGAGTTGCTCGGTTATGGCGTAGATTTTGAACGAGATGACAATGGATTGGTGTTTACCCGCGAGGGTGGACATGGCAGACCGCGCATCCTGTTTCATGAAGATATTACCGGCAAGGAGATCACCAGCACTTTGTTGGAAAGGGCCAGAGAACGCAGTAATATTACGATCTTAGAGCATACGACGATGATCGACATTATAGAGAATGAGTCAGGATGTGCCGGGATTGTAGCGAAAATGTCAGATGGCACTTTGCGGGAGATGTATGCAAAGTTTACGGTTCTTGCCAGCGGTGGTCTTGGCGGTTTGTACCAGCACTCGACAAATTTCCGGCATATTACCGGTGATGCGCTTGCAATCGCATTATGTCATGGGATAGAGATGGAACATATTGACTATATTCAGATCCATCCGACAACGTTATATTCCGAGAAGCCGGGACGGAGATTTCTTATTTCTGAATCGGTTCGAGGAGAAGGTGCAATACTGCTTGACAAAAATAAGCAGAGATTTTGTGATGAATTGCAGCCACGAGATGTAGTGACAGCGGAAATTCATAAACAAATGAAAAAGGATGGAACGCCTTTTGTATGGCTTTCCATGGAAAAGATACCGGAGGAAGAGATCCGCAGTCATTTTCCAAATATTATGCAGCAGTGTTTGGAAGAGGGATATGATCCGACGAAAGAGTGTATTCCGGTTGTTCCCGCGCAGCATTATTTCATGGGCGGAATACGTGTAGACCATGAGAGTAAGACAAGCATGAACCGTTTGTATGCTGTCGGTGAGACATCCTGCAATGGCGTACATGGAAAGAATCGTCTTGCCAGCAATTCCTTGTTGGAATCTATGGTATTTGCAGAGCGTGCAGCAGTCCAGATCAAGGAACTTTTGCCGGATACCGACTGGGAGCAGATCATGGATGGCTCTCCGGTTGACGAAGCAAAATATAAGGACTTGAAAGGCTTGCAGCAACATTATAAAGATGTGGTTTTGCAGGAAATCGAGGCAGAGAAGAAACGACATTAGAAACAAAGCAATGATGTTGCAGGTCGGGCAGCAATGATGTGATGACATTTATAGCAGGGTTGCCGGAAGTTGATAGAGACGAAGCAACAGATGATAGACAGGAGGATAAGATGAAAGATCCGATTACATATCGTGTCAATGCTGATCGATTGATCCGCATGGCATTGGAGGAAGATATTACAAGCGAAGATTTATCTACGAATTGTGTGATGCCGGAGTACCAGAAGGGCGAGGTACAGTTGATCTGTAAACAGGATGGCGTCATTGCCGGACTTGGTGTGTTTAAACGTGTATTTGAATTGTTAGATGATACGGTAAACTTTGATATGCGCGTGGAAGATGGCGATGAAGTTACAGTGGGTCAGTTAATGGCCGTTATTACCGGAGATATTCGTGCATTGCTGTCCGGAGAGAGAACAGCATTAAATTACTTGCAGCGCATGAGCGGTATTGCTACGTATACACGATCCATTGCCAAGATGTTAGAGGGCAGTGGCACGACATTGTTAGATACCCGCAAAACCACACCAAATATGCGCATTTTTGAAAAATATGCTGTGAAAGTAGGTGGCGGCAGCAATCATCGTTTTAACCTTTCAGATGGTGTTATGTTGAAGGACAATCACATTGGCGCAGCAGGAAGCATTACGAAAGCGGTCAAGATGGCGAAAGAATACGCATCTTTCGTGCATAAGATCGAGGTGGAAGTTGAGAACTTGGACATGGTAAAGGAAGCGGTAGAAGCGGGCGCTGATATTATTATGTTGGATAACATGTCTCCGGAACAGATGAAAGAAGCCATCCAGATCATTGATGGCAGAGCGTTGACCGAATGTTCCGGCAATGTTACCAAAGAAAATATTCAGAATATGATCGATGTTGGTGTGGATTATGTTTCAAGTGGAGCATTGACACATTCTGCACCGATTATGGACATATCCTTAAAAAATCTTCATGCAATTTAAGGAATTATAAACGACTAAAAAACGGCGAAAGATGATACTGCATCTTTCGCCGTTTCAATTTTCCTTAAAAATAAGGTGCCAAATTATATTTTGACACCTTATGAAATCGTGCGTTTATACAATAGTAATTGTGGTTTTATTACCGAGCAATTACAGTTTTGCTAACTCTTGGAACTGATCCTTTAAGCAGGTATATAGATTCTTGTAGATCTGATGATACTTATCATACTCTGCTGTTGCCTTTGGATCAGCATGGCATTCTTTCGCAGGATCAGTGTGGATCATCTGACGGCAAGCGGATTCTACGCTTTCGTACAGTCTGGCACCAACACCGGCAAGAATAGCAACACCGAGAGCAGGACCCTCTGTTGCGGTTACGGTCTTAACGTCGCAGCCAAACATATCAGCCATCATCTGACGCTGAACGGCATTCTTGGCACCGCCGCCACAAGCCATCATTTCAGAAACTTCGATTCCCATTTCCTTGATGATATCGTTGCAGTCTGTCAAAGAGTACTGAATACCTTCCATTACGGCTCTAGCCATATCAGCGGTTGTATGCATACTCGATAAACCGAAGAATACGCCACGGCAGTTTGGATCGACATGAGGCGTTCTCTCACCATTTAAGTATGGGAGGTAGATCAAACGGTTTGCTCCGATCGGAGTTTTCTGTACATCTGCATTGATCAGATCAAAAGCACCGCATCCCTGCTCTTTTGCCTTACGAGCATACTCTGTTCCGATATTTTCCTGGAACCAAGCGAGGGAATATCCGGCAGCCTGTGTTACACCCATAACATGCCATGCACCTGGAACAGCGCAGCAGAAAGTATGTACACGACCCTTAGGATCAATAGAGATGTTGTTGCTGTGTGCGAAAACGACACCACTTGTACCGATCGTGGTAAATGCTTTACCGTCCTCCACGACGCCGGTACCTACAGCAGCGGCAGCATTATCGCCGGCACCACCTACGACAACAGTAGAAGTAGAAAGACCTGTCTTAGCAGCAATCTCTGGTAAGATCGTTCCGGTTACTTCCGGAGATTCATATACTTTTGCAAGAAGACTCTTGTCGATATCTAAGATCTCAAGAAGTTCATCAGACCACTGGCGTTTTGGTACATCCAACAGCTGCATACCGGAAGCATCAGAAACCTCTGTTGCAAATTCACCGGTCAAGATGTAACGAACATAATCCTTTGGCAGGAGAATGTGTTTACATTTTGCGTAGTTTTCAGGCTCGTTATTACGAACCCACAGAATCTTAGAAGCAGTAAATCCTGTCATGGCAGGGTTGGCTGTGATCTCGATCAACTTTTCTGCGCCAACTTTTTCTGTCATTTCTTCACATTCTTTTTCGGTACGCTGGTCACACCAAATGATGGAAGGACGGATCACCTCGCCCTGCTCGTCGAGCATGACAAGACCGTGCATCTGACCGGAGATACCAAGACCCTTGATATCATCTGCAGCGACACCGGAATCTTTTACGACTTTTGTGATCGTCTCTAACGCAGCATCACGCCAGTCTTCCGGTTTCTGCTCTGCCCAGCCGTTGTGTGGTGTGTACAAAGGATAGTCTTTGCTTGCGGAAGCAATTACTTCTCCCTTTTCATCGAAAAGTACGGTTTTGGTTGAGGATGTTCCCAAATCAATACCAATTAAATAGTTCATATGAAACCTCCTTCGGTTAAAATGTTTTGTATTTTTACACGGAAAGACACGCTGCCGAAACAGTGTGTCTTTCCTATAAAATGTTACTATATTATTGTAAGGATCAGATTACATAAATGGATTCTCTGTCTTGTAAAGCATTCCCTTAGGCTGGTTGAAGCCGATCTCATCTACATCAACACCGATGTATTTGAATACTTCGTAAAGAGCCTTTCCATAATGACCGAATGCTACAGCACCATGATGAGGGTAGTTGCCTTCGATCAATACATGACGGTAGAAACGACCCATCTCTGGGATTGCGAAGATACCGATCGCACCAAAGGAACGAGTTGCAACCGGAAGAACTTCACCGTGTGCGATGTAAGCACGAAGTTTTGCATCAGCAGTACTCTGCAGACGGAAGAAAGTGATGTCTCCAGGTACAATGTCTCCCTCGAGAGTTCCGTTTGTAACCTCCTCCGGAAGAGAACGAGCCATGATCATCTGGTTCTTCATCTCGCAGAAGGAAAGCTTTGTGGAAGCTGTGTTACCACAGTGGAAGCCCATGAAAGTATCTTTCAATGTGTAATCGAATTTGCCCTTGATATCTTCTTCGTAAATATCCGGTGTAACAGTATTGTTAATGTCGAGAAGAGTAACCGCATCGTTGCTGACAACAGTTCCGATAAACTCACTCAATGCACCATAGATATCAACTTCGCAGGAAACAGGGATACCCATCTTTGTCAGACGGCTGTTTACATAGCAAGGAACGAAACCAAACTGTGTCTGGAATGCAGGCCAGCATTTACCGGCGATCGCAACGAACTCACGGTATCCTTTGTGATCCTCGATCCAGTCAAGGAGAGTGATCTCATACTGAGCAAGTTTCTCAAGGATCTCAGGTTTCTTGTTGCCTGCGCCAAGCTCTGCTTCCATATCCTTAACAACATCAGGGATACGAGCATCTCCGGCATGGTTATTGAATGCTTCAAACAAGTCAAGCTCAGAGTTCTCTTCAATTTCAACATTCAAGTTGTAAAGCTGCTGGATAGGAGCATTACAAGCTAAGAAGTTCAATGGACGAGGACCAAAGCTGATGATCTTTAAGTGATCCAAAGCGTAGATTGCTTTTGCAATCGGAACGAACTCATGGATCATATCAGCGCATTCCTCAGCGTTTCCTACCGGATACTCTGGGATATAAGCTTTTACATTGCGAAGCTTTAAGTTATAGCTTGCATTTAACATACCGCAGTAAGCATCACCACGACCCTGTACCAGGCCACCATCCTTGGATGTCTCTTCTGCAGCAGCTACGAACATCTTAGGTCCATCAAAGTGTTTTGCAAGTAATGTCTCAGAGATCTCCGGACCAAAGTTACCAAGGTATACGCAAAGTGCGTTACATCCGGCTTTCTTAATGTCCTCCAAAGCCTGTACCATGTGGATCTCGCTCTCAACGATACAAACAGGACATTCATAAATGTCAGCCTCATCATATTTTGCCTTGTAAGCTTCTACAAGGTTCTTTCTTCTTGTGACAGAGAGTGACTCTGGGAAGCAGTCTCTGCTCACAGCTACAATACCAATTTTCATTTTAGGCATGTTGTTCATAATATTATTTCGTCCTTTCTTGATTTAAGTATTACCGGAAGAATATGTGGATCTTAAGAGTGGGATCCGCAAAAAATATACTGCGGCCCGGCAACCGCTCGCTATAAAATATTTTATCTCATTTCTGCATATTTTGCAATGGAAAAAAGAGTGGATATTCGGACAAAAAACTGGAGAAAATTCCCCATAAAATATTGACCTTCGCAGGATACTAGAGTAATATTCCATTAGATTATGCATGTGGAGGATGACTATGGGAGATTACATTATTGAATTAAAAAATATTTCCAAATGTTATGAGGGGGACACTGCCGCCGTTGATAATGTTTCTTTATCGATCGCAAAAGGTGAATTTGTAACGTTATTAGGTCCGTCCGGGTGTGGCAAGACGACGATCCTGCGAATGATCGGTGGATTTGAGCTGCCGACGTCCGGCCAGATATTGCTGGGCGGTAAGGATATCAGTAAACTGCCACCCAATGAGCGTCCGATCAACACCGTATTTCAGAAATATGCGTTATTTCCTTATTTGAATATATACGATAACATTGCGTTTGGCCTCAAGCTAAAGAAATTACCCAAAGATGTCATTGACGAGAAAGTGCGCCATGTATTAGATGTGGTGGATCTGGAGGGCTTTGAAAGGCGAAGGGTGCATACGTTATCCGGTGGTCAGCAGCAGCGTGTGGCGATTGCACGTGCGATCGTCAACGAGCCGGAGATCTTGCTTTTGGATGAACCGCTTGGTGCATTGGATTACAAAATGCGCAAAGAGATGCAGCTGGAGCTGAAATTAATGCATGAACAACTTGGCATCACATTTATTTTTGTGACGCACGATCAAGAGGAAGCACTTACCATGTCGGATAAGATCGTTGTCATGTCCAATGGTGAGATTCAGCAGGTTGGTACGCCGGAGGAGATCTACGATGAGCCAAAGAATGCTTTTGTAGCGGATTTTATCGGAGAAAGCAATATTTTTAACGGTGTTATGACAGGGCACAAGAAGGTCTCTTTCTGCCAAACAGAGTTTGATTGTGTGGATGACATTAAAGAGGGACTGCGTGTACAGGCGGTGATCCGTCCGGAAGACGTTGTTTTGACGGAGGCCGGCAAGGGAAAACTTCAGGGCGAGGTGCTGTCTTCTATATTTAAGGGAACCTTTCACGAGATCACGGTCCTGCACAATGAGAAAGATGAGATTGTCGCTCAGGCTTCCGGAGATATTGCCAAGGGAACGAAAGTTGGTGTTGATATCTTGCCGGATAGTATTCATTTGATGCATTTTAATGAAAAGGCAAATCATTTCACCGGCATGATCGATGATGCGATGCGTATTCGTCTGGTGGATGGAAGTATCAAAGTGGATATGACAAAGCTTTTTCCGGGTTCGACATTGCAGGATGGAGTTCTTTATGATAAGAGCGGTCATCCGCTCGAGACAGAGGGACGCAAGGTGGTTGTCTATATAAATCCAAGACAGGCGCAGCTTAGCGATGACCCACAAGTTGGTTTGGTACAGGGGCATATTGATTCGTTGATCTATATGGGAGATCATTATAGTTATGAAGTGCGTTCAAGCAATGATGAGTTGTATTTTGTATATGATGAATATTTGTGGAACATTGGAGATTACGTTAGTGTTGTCGTGCCGGATACAGGCATCAGCGTTACATTAGCAGAGTGATCATTTATTAGTGCTGCCTTGGTAGCGGGATCATTTCATGGAGGAGACAGATGCATTTTACAAGAAAACAGTTAGGGATTCCGTATATCCTGTTTTTGATATTGTTTGTCGTACTGCCATTGTTTGTTGTGCTTTATTACGCATTTACTGATGGGCAGGGACAATTTACCGTAGAGAACTTTCAACATTTTTTTACAAATGGAAAAACATTAGGAACGTTATTTTACAGTTTCGTGATCGCATTGCTGACGACAACCGTTTGTTTGTTCATTGCGTATCCGACAGCGTATATTCTGGCAAGAGGGGGATTTCGCAAAAGTGGTGTATGGATGCTTCTTTTGGTGACGCCGATGTGGATCAATTTTACGCTTCGTATCACGGCACTCAAAGAAGTGTTAAACCTGATCGAGGGTAACTTGGCATTTCACCCGCTGTTTAATGCGGTGCTGTGCATGGTCTATGACTTTTTGCCATTTATGATCCTACCGATCTATACGGTGCTGTTGAAGTTAGATGGCGCACTGCCGGAGGCGGCAGCAGATCTTGGGGCAAAACGTCATCAGGTGTTTTTTAAGGTGATCCTGCCGCTCAGTATGCCGGGGATCATCAGCGGTGTGACAATGGTGTTTTTGCCGGCAATGACGAATTATGTTGTATTAGACATGGTGTATAACAGTACGTATATCATGGGAAGTCTGATCGGAAGTTACTTCAATACATATGATTGGAATAACGGCTCTATGATCTCAATGGTACTGCTGTTCATTATTTTTGGCATCACTTGGATCACCGGCAAAATAACCGGTGATGATGGGGATATTCAGCGGGGAGGTGCAGCTTTGTGAAAAAGAAAGGATTACAGACAGTGTGGCTTATGCTTGTCGTTGCATTTTTGTATCTGCCGATCTTGATCTTAGCGGTGTATAGTTTTACAAAGTCGACGATGATCGGATCGATCCGTGGATTTTCTGTGCATAATTATGTCACGTTATTTACGACCAAAGAGCTGACAGATATGATCATAGGCACAGTTTTTCTGGCACTTTTGGTAGCTGTATTATCCAGTATATTAGGGACGTTAGGTGCAATAGGAATTTTTTACTCTTCCAAAAAGACACGCATGAGTATCGAACTTGTGAATCAGATACCGGTAGTTAATTCGGATGTTGTGACTGGATTTTCAATATGTGTACTGTTGATCGTTTTTGCCGGGATCGATAAAGATACTTATATTCCGTTGATCGTCGGACAGACGGTATTATGTACGCCATTTGTATATTTGTCAGTGCTTCCCAAACTAAAGCAGATGGATCCGGATATGTATATGGCGGCATTAGATCTTGGCTGTACTCCGGCAAAGGCACTTCGTACCGTAATCTTTCGGGAGCTGGTACCGGGTATTGCGGCAGGCTTTATGACTGCAGTGACCTTGTCGTTAGATGATTATTTCATAACTACGTATACCAAACCTGCTACGTTTAATACGATCAGTACGTATGTGGTTAATGCGACACGTGGAGCACGGACAGAGATCAAGACGGCTCTTTGGGCGCTGTCAACGGTAATATTTTTGCTGGTGGTGCTATTTGTGGTTGTGATAAACAGCAAAGATCTAAAAAAGTCGACAAATGTAGAATGACAGAATAAATGTATAACGATTGTAGAAAGGAATGTAGAAAAACCGTGAAAAAAGGAATTGCATTGTGTGTTTTGTTCTTGCTGTCAGCATTGTGTGTCGGTTGTGGAAAGCAGTCGGAAGATGATGTGACAGTACTTCGCGTGGCGAATTGGGAGGAATACATTGATGAGGGCGGCTGGTCTGAGGATGAGACGATCGAGCTTGCGGACGGCACGAAAATTCTCGGAAAGGAAGAGATGACGGAGCTGTTTGAGCAATGGTATGAAAAGAAATACGGTGAAAAAGTCAAAGTGGAATATTCCACGTTTGGCACAAATGAAGATTTGTACAATCAGCTTACTTTGGGAGATACTTTTGATCTGATCTGTCCATCAGAATATATGATCATGAAGTTGATGAAAGAGCATCGATTGGAACCGTTTTCGAGCAGTTTTTATGACACCTCGGATCCGGATAACTACTATGCGAAAGGAGTTTCCCCCTATATAAGGAAACGTTTTGATGAGTTAAAGATTGACGGAGAAGAGTTATCCAAGTATGGTGCAGGTTATATGTGGGGAACAATGGGGATTGTCTATAATCCAAAGGAAGTGGATGAAAAAGATACCGATCATTGGTCCATGTTGTTGGATACCAAATATCGTAAACGTATCACGATGAAAGACAGTATCCGAGATTCCTATATTGTGGCGCAGGCGATCCGCAAAGAAAAGGAGCTATCTTCACAGCAGTTTACACAGGCTCCTGATTATTCGAATCGTCTTTTTGAGGAAATGAATGATACGAGTGTGAAAGCAGTGGATGAGATTCAGGAGATCCTTGGAGATATGCGCGAAAATGCGTATTCGCTGGAGACAGACAGTGGTAAAGCGGATATGGTTACCGGCAAAGTCGTTGCCAATATGCAGTGGTCCGGTGATGGTGTGTATACCATGGACCAGGCGGAAGAAGATGGGCTTGAGCTGAGCTTTGCCGTACCGAAGGAAGCCTCGAATCTGTGGTTTGACGGCTGGTGTATGCTTAAAAAAGGCGTTCGGTCGGATGCAAAGAAGCAGCAGGCTGCAGAAGCCTTTGTAAATTTCCTGTCCCGCCCCGATAATGTGATCAAGAATATGTATTATATCGGTTATACTTCCGTGATTTCCGGTGGTGACAGTCCTTTGATCTATGAATACGCAGACTGGTGTTATGGTGCAGAAGATGAAGATACGGATACTGTGCCATATTCGTTAAGGTATTTCTTTACTGAAGAAGATGAGAATGCTTCACAGGACTATGTGCTGCAAGTGCCTGTAGGTGAGGAACGCAGACAGGTGTTTGCCGGTTATCCGCCGCGTGATGTGATCACGCGCAGTGCGATCATGCAATGTTTTGACGATGAACAAAATAAACGTATTTCCAGAATGTGGACAAATATTCGTTGTTTTGAATGGGAAGATCTATTTTGACATTATAATCCTATCTTCAAAAAGCTGCCGCTTTGTAAGGCAGCTTTTTTACTTTGTTCTATTTCTTTTTGAAAAAATTTATATTTTTGTTGACAAAAGAAAAAGATTGTATTAAATTATTATAGGGTTAGATAGAGCTAACCTAAATATGTGTCAACTTTCACACGATAGATAGACCTAACGAAAAGAAGTCGCAACAGATTGCTGTTAGTAACGAACTATATTGTGCGAGGAAGGACAGGAGCGGAAAGGAAAACATATGACTCTGAATGATGCAGTAGAAGGAAAAGAATATGTAGTAGAAGAGATTGCAACAAACGATGATGAAATGAGTGCATTCTTATTCTCACTTGGGTGCTACAGTGGTGAGCCGATTACAGTCGTTGCACGTAAAAAGAGAAATCTGGTGGTTTCGATCAAGGACGCCAGATACAACATTGATATTGAACTGGCGAAAGCTATTTTAATATAAAGAATTTGATAATTTGTCATTTTACAAGGAGGTTTCGTTATGAGAATTGCGTTAACCGGTAATCCCAATAGTGGAAAGACCACTATGTACAACGCATTAACGGGAAGAAATGAAAAGATCGGTAACTGGGCTGGTGTTACCGTTGATAAGAAAGAAAGCCAGATCAAGAAGGCGTATTACGACGGCTCCAAAGAGTTGATCGCAGTCGATCTTCCGGGTGCATACTCCATGTCACCGTTTACATCAGAGGAGAGCATTACAAGCGGTTATGTAAAGAACGAGCATCCGGATGTTATTATTAACATCGTAGATGCTACCAATTTGAGCCGTAGCTTGTTCTTTACAACACAGCTTTTGGAACTTGGTGTTCCGGTTGTCGTAGCTTTGAATAAGAGCGATATTAATGAGAAGAAAGAGACAAAGATCAACACAGAACTGTTGTCTCAGAAACTTGGCTGTCCGGTGCTTAAAACAGTATCCACATCCGATGAAGGACTAAAAGAAGTTGTTGCTCAGGCAGCAGAGTTAGAGGGATCCGGTCAGAAGGCACCGTATATACAGGGTGAAGTTAATCTTCATGACAAAGATGAGGTAGAAGCTGCTGATAGAAAGCGCTTTGCATTTGTAAATGCTATTGTGAAAGAAGTAGAGAATCGTAAAGTGCTTACAAAGGATAAGACAATTGGGGATAAGATTGATTCTGTTATCACACATCCTGTAATCGGTATTGCAATCTTTGCAGTAGTAATGTACCTGGTATTCTATATTTCACAGTCTACTTTAGGTACATATTTGGCAGATATCCTGACCGGATGGATCGAGCAGTTCCAGGGTTGGGCGACAGATAGTTTGGAAAAAGCTAACGCAAGTGCATTCTTAGTATCCTTCCTTTGTGATGGTATTATCGGTGGTGTAGGCGCCGTTGTTGGTTTCCTTCCACTCGTAATGGTGATGTACTTCCTTATCGCATTACTTGAAGACTGTGGTTACATGTCACGTGCAACAGTCGTACTGGATCCAATCTTTAAGAGAGTAGGTCTTTCCGGTAAATCCGTCATCCCTATGATTATCGGTACCGGTTGTGGTATTCCTGCTATCATGGCATGTCGTACCATTAAGAATGAGCGTGAGCGTAGAACAACAGCGATGCTTGCAACATTTATGCCATGTGGCGCTAAGATGCCTGTAATCGCATTGTTTGCAGGAGCATTCTTCCCGAAATCAAAATGGGTAGGTCCATTGATGTATTTCGTTGGAATTCTTTTGATACTTTTGGGAGCATTGCTTATCAAAGCAATTACCGGTATGAAATATAGAAAGTCCTTCTTCATTATTGAGCTTCCGGAATATAAGATTCCAAGCTTGAAGATCGGTGTTTTATCTATGTTAAATCGTGGTAAGGCATACATCGTTAAGGCTGGTACCGTAATCCTTGTATGTAATACTGTAGTACAGTTGATGCAGTCCTTTAACTGGCATCTTCAGGCAATCGAAGAGGGACAGGAGAGTACTTCTATTCTGGCAAGTATTGCCGGCCCGTTTGCTTATCTGTTAGTACCTGTCGTTGGAATTGCATCATGGCAGCTTGCAGCAGCAGCAATCACGGGATTTATTGCTAAGGAGAATGTAGTTGGTACAATCGCTACCTGCTTTGCAATTACAAACTTCATTGATACTGATGAGCTTGCATTAGTAGGTTCCGGTAATGCGGTAGCTGATGTTATGAGATTGACAAAAGTGGCAGCACTTGCATACTTAATGTTCAACCTTTATACACCACCATGTTTCGCTGCACTTGGTGCTATGAACTCTGAGATGCAGAGTGGTAAGTGGCTGCTTGGTGGTATCTGCTTACAGCTTGCAACAGGTTTCACAGTTGGATATTTGGTATACCAGATCGGTACAATGATCGTCTCCGGACCTGCAGCAGTTCTTTCTACTCCAGGTTTCTATGCAGGATTGATTGCAATAGCAATTTTTGCGGCAGTGATCGTTAGTCTGATCATCAAAGGTAACAGAGCTATTGATACAGAGTATCAATTAGATTAATGTATATATGAAAACTTCACGGCGTCAGAAGATATGGCAACGTATCTTCCGCTGTGGAAGATTTCATAGAATCAATAGAAAGGGATGGTTATTGTGGGAAGCATTATTGCAAACTTGATCGCAATATTAGTTATTGCGCTTATTTTAGGAGTGTCGATTTTTTATATTGTCAAATCTAAGAAAAAGGGTGTAAGATGCATTGGCTGTCCTTCGGCTGGTTCCTGCACAAAGTATTGCGGAGCTGGGTCAAAGAAAACAAAACAGAAAAAATAGTGATGGGGCCGTTTGTTTTGCAAAAAACAGGCGGTCTTTTCTCTATATGATCAGATGGATGGTTATGCCTCTTTACGAACAGCGGTGCTTTAGGGAGCGGAAGAAGATAGCAGAGTTAGAAAGGTCAGGTGGTAAATATGGTAAATTATTTGGCAGCACAGACATCGGGCAATTGGATTGCGATCGTGATCATTGTGATCATTTTGATCCCGGCAATCCGTACGACAGTCAAACATATGAAAGGGGAAGGAGACTGCTGTGGAGGACCAAAGGAAAAGGTACCTAAGAAAAAGATGGATGGTCCGAAGCTTCGAGAGCTTACTGTTCATATTGAAGGAATGCATTGCCAGAATTGTAAAAATCGTATTGAGAAGCATGTCAATGAGCTGGACGGTGTGATCTGTAAAGTGAAACTGAATAAAAAAATAGCCGTCGTATCTCTATACAAAGATGTCGATGAATCGCTCATCAAGGATACGATAGAAAAGCTTGATTTTACTGTTGTAGGTATGGAGTAGGACGATGGAAAAACTTGAATTTCCTGTTGCGGGTATAAAGTAGAGCGGGGGATAGGCAGTGCATAACTGCACCGCCTATTTTTCTCCCTTACGGCACATGATCCTGCAAAAAATAATAGCGACGATCGTACTGATAGTGGTGGCGATCAGACCGGGGAACACAACGGCTGCAGGATTGACGGAACCGTATTGGGAACGGTAAGCAATCGTGCTGACCGGAATCAACTGCAGTGATGAAATATTAATGATCAAAAAAGTGCACATTTCATCGGAAGCCTTGCGGATCGGTCTGCCGGTATCAGAAAGACGCTCCCGCTCTATTTTTGCCAGTTCTTTCATAGCTTTCAGTCCCATAGGAGTCGCTGCCCAGCCCAGCCCTAATAAATTAGCAACGATATTAGCGCTGATGTACTCTTTTGCAATATGATCTTTTGGAATGCGTGGAAATAGAAAATGCAGGACAGGGTCCAGTTTTCTGGTGATCTGGTCTAACAGGCCGGAACGTTTGGCAATCTCGATCAATCCTGTCCACATAGACATAATGCCGAGCATAGTGATCGCCATTGTTACAGCTTCGCCCGTACTGTCAATAGCCGCATTGCTAAGAGCCTCCACCTCGCCGGTCAGTATGCCAAATCCAATACCGATCAGTATCATATACCCCCAAAGATAATTAAGCATAACCATCCTCACAATATCATGGATTTATTTAACACATATGAAAAAGGCAGATGGATTATTCCCAATGGCATTAAGTTAAGGAAATCTCACATCACAGAAATGTGGTG